>DJDD01000051.1:3885-4538 GCA_002430925.1 Flavobacteriales bacterium UBA5933 | reverse complement strand
GAAAATTTAGGGGCATATCCAAAGTATTAAATTTAATTATACAATTAATAATTCTTATTTATCTAATAAAAATTCAACTTTTTCAATTTCTGATAATCCTAAATTAGATTCCATCAATTTTTTTAATCATCAATTTGATTCATTAGATTTATCAAAAAATAAAAGTTTAAAAAATTTATATTTTTCAAATAATAATTATAAGGACATAGAGTTTTTAAATATTAGAAATGGCTCTAAAGAAAATATTGATTTAAATCTTTTTAGTAATGAATTCAAAATAAAAAGTATTTGTGTAAATGATCGACAAGTAGAAAATATGAAAAAAAAATATCCAAAATCTAATATAATTACTGATTGTAATAATTCTCTTTCTACAAATGACATCAATACAAATACGCTTACTATCTATCCTAATCCTATTAAAGATTATTTAGAAATAAAATCATTAGAAACTATAAAAGCTATAGAAATAATTTCTTCTTCAGGAGAAAGAATATTTTCGAAAAGCAATATAAACAACAATCATTTTAAAACTAATTTATCTAATCTAAAAGCTGGTGTATATATCCTAAAAATAGAAACTGGTAAAAAAATAGAAATTAAAAAAGTTATTAAGAAGTAGTTTTTTGATTTTAACATATAAAAAAGGTCGA
>DJDD01000051.1:0-3726 GCA_002430925.1 Flavobacteriales bacterium UBA5933 | reverse complement strand
TCGACCTTTTTTATATGTTAATAATAAATTACTCCTCATGTACTCTTTTTCTAGACATTTGCTGTCCATCAGTTGAATTTAATTGAAAAAAGATATAACTAGATAAAACTGTCAAAATTCCCATTGTTAAAAATGCATAACGAAAAGCATCTATTTGCTGACCATTATCTACCGTATACATTTGTCTGAACACACCTAAAATAAGTGCAGCAACAGAAATTCCAAAAGTTAATGATAATTGTTGTGTTACAGAAAGTAAACTATTCCCTTCACTAGAAGTTCTTTCATCCAAATCTGCTAAAGATAAAGTATTCATTGCTGTAAATTGAATAGAACTAAAAAAACCATTCAATATCATTAGTGGAATAACATAATAAATAGAAGTATCTGCTCTCATCAAATAAAACATACAAATCACTAAACCTAGAACAATTGTATTCCAAATTAAAGTTTTTCTGTAACCAAATTTACTAACTATAGGAACAGCAAAAGATTTTGCTAACATATTACTTATAGCAGCAGGAATCATCATCAAACCAGCAACAACTGCAGAATGTCCATAACCAACTTGTAATAATAATGGTGTAAGAAAAGGCATTCCTCCTATTCCTAATCGTGTAATCAGGTTTCCTATAATTCCTATCTTAAGAGTTCTTATCTTAAATAAATTCAGATCAATTAATGGATGTTGTTTTTTCTTTGCATGATAAATATATAATGTAATCAAGAAAATAGATATAATCGCAAGTGCAATGACCATTTGATAACCAATTACTCGAGAAGAAACCAATTCCATTAATAACGTTAAAAAAGTAACTCCTCCACTAAATAATATCATCCCTCTAATATCAAACTTAAAAACTGGATGTTTAAAATTCGGTATAGCAAAAGTTGTCATCCATAATGCAATAATTCCTACAGGAATATTTACTAAGAATATCCAGTGCCAAGAAAGTGTATCTACAAGTAGACCTCCTAAACTAGGCCCTAATAAAGGACCAATGAGACCAGGGATTGTAATGAAATTAATTACTTTTAATAATTCTCTTTTCGGATAGGTATATAGTATAGCAAGTCTAGCTACAGGAACCATCATAGAACCACCTATAGCTTGGATAATTCTTGATATAACTAAAAACGTAAGTGATGTTGCACAAGCACATAATACCGAACCTAATGTGAATGTAAGAATAGCTATTTGAAAAATTTTTTTTGTTCCAAATTTGTCGGATAACCATCCACTTACTGGAATCAACAAAGCTACAGTTAGAGTATAAGCGACAATAATAGACTGCATCTCTAAAGGAGACTTATGTAAATCTTCAGCTATTGTTGGTAGTGATGTATTAAGTATTGTTCCATCTAAAGATTGCATAAAAAAAGCCATTGATGCTAACCATGGTAAATATTTTAACATTCTTATATTAGATACTTCATCTATAGTATTATCCATAACTTTCTTTTCGTCTTGAAATATTTATTTTTTAATATTCGGCAAATTTCGTAAAAAAGATTAAATTGGTGATATGTTTTTTAATATTCATACACATCATTTATCTAGCTCTAATGATACAATAGAGTTATATAACCAATATCCGTTGCATTGGAATCACAATAATAATCTCTTCTCTATTGGAATTCATCCAATCTATATTAATGAAGAATTAATTGATGAAGAACTAAAAATCATCAAACAAAAAATTTCTACAGAAAATTGTTTGGCAATTGGAGAAATTGGTTTAGATAAATTGTGTGCTATTGATTTCGACTTACAAATTACTGTTTTTAAACAACAATTACAAATTGCAGAAGAACATAAAATTCCTGTAATCATACATTCTGTACGTGCTTACCAAGAAATTTTACATATACGTAAAAGCATGAAAATTACAATTCCATTTATTTTTCATGGATTTAATAAAAATGAACAGATTCTTCATCAAATTTTACAACAAAATTGTTACGTATCTTTTGGAAAAAATCTTCTTCAAAACAAAAACTTACAAACTATATTTGCAAACCTTTTTCCAAATAATTTTTTCATAGAAAATGATGCAAGTGAAATTTCTATTCAAGATATTTATACTTTTGCATCAGATATAAGAAAGGTATCAATCAAAGAATTACAACTTCAACAAGCTGATAATTGGAAAAATGTTTTAGGCTATGAAGTTCAATCACAATAAAAAATAATTTAAATGGCAGTTTGGCAAGAAAGAGCTGAATTATTATTCAAAAAAGAAGGTTTAGATAAACTAAAAAATTCCAATGTTCTTATCGTTGGTTTAGGCGGTGTAGGATCATTTGCAGCAGAATTTATTGCTCGTGCTGGTGTAGGAAAAATGACAATTGTTGATGGAGATACTGTAGATATTTCTAATATCAACAGACAATTACCTGCATTACATTCTACCATTGGTCAGCATAAAGTAGATGTTGTTGGTGATCGATTAATGGATATTAATCCTGAATTAGAATTAACTCGCATCAACGAATTTTTATCCCCAGAACGTACTTTCGAAATTGTAACCAATGAATATGATTATGTCATGGATTGTATCGATTCTGTATCTCCAAAAATCAATCTTATTGTTGCTGCAAAACGTAAAAAGGTAAAAATTATCAGTAACATGGGTGCTGGAGGAAAAATGCTTGCTTCTAAAGTTTTTGTAAAAGATATTTCGAAAACAGAAGTTTGTCCATTAGCAAGACAAATAAGAAAACGTCTGAAAAAAGAAAAAATAAACAAAGGTGTAAAAGCTGTTTTCTCAACAGAAGAAGCCGACGAATCTTCTTTAAAATTAACCGATGGTTCCAATTATAAAAAATCTTTTTATGGAACTAATTCATGGATGCCTGGTTTATTTGGATTACATGCAGCTGAAACCGTTGTACGTTATTTATTAAAAAATGATAAATAATAAAAAGATTTAATTAATTTAGTTGAAAATTAACTCAGAGAATACAATATGAAGATCAATTACGATTATATCACATACGAAGATGTTTTAAGAGCTCGTCAGTATATGTACGAACAAGCATTAGAAAAAAATGCTACCAATTCGCTTCTAAATACAGCCAGAGATTTATTTGGAAACAATAATTTCGAAATGTGTATAAAAGTTTGCGAAGGTTTATTAGATGCCAAAGATCCTAAACAATTATACGATGCAAAAAAATTAATTGCATTATCGTATTATAGTTTACAAGATTTCGAAAATGCTGAAAAATCATTTTTCGAATTGGCTGAAAATTCTAATAATTCCGACGATTGGTTCAATGTAGTTATATCATCTACACTAAATAATAACGTAGAACGCAGCCAAGAAGCGTTTGGTATTGCTTTAGAAAAATACACGCAATTTGGTCACCAACGTAACATGCCTTCTGTACAGTTAATGTTGCATTATATGCTTACATTAGAAACTGTAGAGCAATATACTTTGGCTTTGGAACAATGCAAAATGCTAATCCAAGTCTATACTAAATTAAAAAATACAGAAGAAAATTTCTTAAAAACTCGTGGATTAGAAAACATTGATACATTTTTATCAACATCTAAAAACATCCTGAAAAAAGCAAAGAAGAAAGATATTACAACAATCAAAACTGAATTGTTATCTTCTCTTGATGCAAATGGAGTAGAAAAAGTAGAAGCATTTTTCGCTGAATTTTAAAAAATAACACATAACTATTAAAAAAGATGAGGCTGTCTCAAAAGAGAGA
>DJDD01000133.1 GCA_002430925.1 Flavobacteriales bacterium UBA5933 | reverse complement strand
TTTTGAAGATAATCAAAAATCGTTTTTTAATTTTTTGACAAGTGAATTTACTCTAGATTTATAGAAATATAGATTTAGCGTTAGGGATTGAAGTGGAAATCCTTTTACAAACTGATGGCTGAGCGTAGCCAAAGTTGGTTTGTAAAAGATTGCAACGTAAAGCCCGCCCGAACGCCCAAAATATATTAGTAATAATTATGTATTTCTCCAAAAAGCAGGGGTAAATAAAATTAATATTGTAAATAATTCTAATCGACCTAAAACCATTAAAAAACTGCATAATAATTTTGCACCATCTGATAAAGCATTCATAGATGTTCCTGGACCAAATTCTCCAATTCCTGGACCAATATTTCCAAGAGTAGATGCTGTTATGGTAAGTGATGTAAGGATATTTTGAAAACTCATTGTTACACCATAATTCAATAATCCAAAAAGAATAGAACTTATAATCCAAATAATCATGTACATAACAAAAAATGCCATAACATGGAATACTATCGATTGATGCAAAGATCGTTTATTGTATCTTACAGGAATGATAGCATTTGGATGTAAAATTCGTTTAAATTCTACCCAACTATTTTTTAATAAAATGACGTGTCTTATGACTGTTATTCCTCCGGATGTTGAGCCAGCTGAACCACCAATAAAAAATAAAGCAAAGAAAATGAGTGTTGTAACACTTAACCAATTGGTGTAATCTTCCATTGCTAAAGCTGTGGTAGAAGATATAGAAACGACATGAAATAATGAATTTCGAAAAGAATGTTCAAGATTTGTCCATGAATACGTTTCTATTGAATAATTAGGATATATAATATAAAAAAGAGCTAGAAAGATAATGAAAGTTGTTATTAGAATTAATCCAACCCACCATCTAAATTCTTCATTGTTCCATATTTTTTTAAATTGACCTTTTATCATTAAATAGATAAGAGCAAAGTTAGTTCCTCCTAAAAACATCATAAAAATGAAAACGTATTGAATAAAAATATTGTTATTCCAATACATTACACCTTCGTTTTTTGTAGAAAAACCTGCAGTTGCTATCACACTCATCGCATGGTTTGTTGCATCGAATAAATTCATTCCTCCAAAATAAAGTAGAGTTGCAAAAAATAAGGTTAAACCTAGATAAACTAGCCATAAATTTTTTGCTGTTTCTGTAATTCTTGGATGTATTTTATCTGTATGTATTCCAGGAGCTTCTGCCATAAATAATTGTCGTCCACCAATTCCTAAAAAGGGGAGAATAGCGATTGTAAGTACAATAATTCCCATTCCTCCAATCCAATTGGTTGTACTTCGCCAAAATAAAATACTTTTAGGCAAGCTTTCTACATTATCGTAGATAGATGTTCCTGTTGCTGTATATCCAGAAACGGTTTCGTAAATAATATTTACAACACTGAAATTTTGAGAGATAATATGATCATTGGGGAGGAAGAATAGAGAAGAAACATAAGGAAGACAGCCGGAAAGAATAAGAAAAAGCCAGCCAACACATACAACAATATAACCTTCCCGCTTGCTAATATGTTTTCGTCCGTCTTTTGTAAAGTAAACCATCAATAATCCACCAATACCGACTAAACAACCAGAAAAAAAGAATGAATAGGAGAGATGATCACCAAAATAAATACTTACACATGTTGCTATAAGCATAAATAATGCATTGAGTAATAATAAAACTCCTGAAAGGTTAAGAATAACTTTAAAATTAAGAGATTTCATTATTTGAAATATTTAGTGACCTTAGAAATTAAATTAGCTTTTGTAAATACAACAACATGATCGTTTGGTTGTATTTCAAAATCTAATGTTGGTATAAAACCTTCATTTTTTCTTACAATTCCAGCAATTATGGTTCCGTCACTAAATGGGAAATCACTAACTTTTTTGTTTGCAATTTGTGAATTATCATGTATTTTAAATTCAAGAACCTCAGCATCTAAATCTGATATTCCTGTTACATCTATTACAGAACCTTGACGTATGTAACGGAAAATACTATCAGCCGTTAGTAATTTTTTATTGATAAAAGCATTAATTCCAACTTCTTGACTAAGATGTATATAGTCGATGTTTTCTACTAATGCAATTGTCTTTTTTACTCCTCTTGATTTTGCTAATAAACAAGACATGATATTCGTTTCAGAACTCCCTGTAACCGCAATAAATGCATCAGAATCGGATATACCTTCTTCAATTAATAATTCACCATCACGACCATCACCATTAATAATTAGGATATTATTTAATTCATCAGCTAAATCAAAAGCTTTACTTCTGTCAATTTCAATTAATTTGACATTATGTTTATTTTCTTTTAAGATTTTAGAGGTTTTTACTCCAATACTTCCTCCACCTAAAACAATTATATTTTTGAAATATTCTTGTTTTTTTCCGAGTATTTTATAAATCTCTAAAATTCCTGTTTTTTTAACGATAAAATAAACATGATCATTTATTCTGAAATCTGTATTATCTTCAGGTATAATAGTTTCGTATTCACCTTTATCATTACTTCTAATAATAGCAATTGGAGTAAAAAGGTTTTCTTTCCCACCTTTTGTTGTTAAATACATATCCTTGAATCGTTTGTCTAATATTCTACAATCTTCATCTAGTACAGTACCTACTAAAAATAATTGACCATTTGCAAAAGGGTGCATAGCATTAAATGCAGATTGCTGAACTAATGAATATATTTCGTCAGCAGCAAGTTTTTCAGGACTAATTAATGCATCAATTCCCATTTTATCAATCCAAAATTGATTTTCTTTGTATAAAAATTCAGGATTAGAAATACGAGCTAAAGTTCTTTTAGCTCCCATATCTTTTGCAATGGATGCACTTGTTATATTTGTATTTTGTAAATGGGTTACAGATATAAACATATCCGCATTATGTGCTCCAACTTCTCTCAAAGCTTTGAAAGAAGTTATGTCACCACGATAAGCCATTACGTCTAATGAATTTTCGATAAGAGCTAATTTATCTTTATCCATATCCATAATGACAATGTCATTCATTTCATTAGAGAGTAATTTGGCTAAATGAAAACCAACTTCACCAACACCACCAATAATAATTTTCATGAAGATTATTTTTCAGATTTACTTATTTTTTTGTTTCTTTTTGTCCCATTAACATTAAGAAAGCTTTTAAGAAATCATCTATTTCTCCGTTCATTACAGCATCTACATTACCTGTTTCGTGTGCTGTTCTTACATCTTTTACTAATTTGTAGGGATGCATTACATAATTACGAATTTGAGAACCCCATTCAATTTTCATTTTGTTTGCCTCAATTTCATTTCGAGCAGCCATTTTTTTGTCTAACTCTATTTTATATAATTCAGATTTTAACATTTCCATAGCTCGTTCACGGTTAGCTAACTGAGAACGTTCTACTTGACAAACAACTACAATTCCTGTAGGTTTGTGAGTTAACTGAACTTTTGTTTCAACTTTATTTACATTTTGTCCTCCAGCTCCACCAGAACGAGAAGTTTGTAATTCAATATCTGCAGGATTTATTTCAATTTCTATTGTATCGTCCACAATAGGAGAGACGTATACAGAAACAAAGCTTGTGTGTCTTTTAGCATTACTATCGAAGGGAGAAATACGAACCAATCGATGCACACCATTTTCACCTTTTAAGTACCCAAAAGCAAACTCACCTTCAATTTCTAATGTCACGGTTTTTACACCAGCAACATCACCAGCTTGGTAGTTTAATTCTTTTACTTTGTATCCATTTTTTTCTGCCCACATTAGGTACATACGCATAAGCATAGACGCCCAATCACAAGATTCAGTTCCTCCAGCTCCAGCAGTTATTTGAAGTACAGCTCCTAGATTATCACCTTCTTCAGAAAGCATATTTTTGAATTCGATATCTTCTAAAAGTTTAGCCACAATATTGTATTGTTCTTGTACTTCTTCATCAGTTACTTCACCTTCGCGATTAAATTCAGCTAAGACTTCAACATCATTTACAGCATTTGCAATTGTTTGGTATTCATCAATCCATTTTTTCTTACCTCGAAGAATTTTCATGAAGTTTTCAGCTTCTTTCGGATTATTCCAAAATTCTGGAGATGCGGCATGTTCTTCTTCATTCTGAACCTCAATTTCTTTTTGTTCAATTTCCAGGTATTCGTACAATTCTTGTGTGCGTTTTTGGATGTCTTTTAGTAATTCGTTATTAAACATAAATACAAATGTATAAAATTAGAAGTTAAAAATATTAGGCAGTTATAAAACGGTCATCTTTACCATTCCAAGATAAAACTTTATAAGAAATACCTTCTTCAGTTTTAATTTCTTGATCTTTTAAAACTAAGAAAGTATCATCCCAATCATTATCTTCATAACTAACAACCCAAAATAATTCATTAAAAAATAAACCTTCTAAAATATATAATAGTTCTTCAACAGAATCAACTTTATATGTTGTGTACGAATGAGATGTTTTTATCCAGATTTCATTTTCTTCAGAAGTTTGGATAAAAAAATCTCCAATCTCTGCATTATATTCATTTTGTATATGAAATTCTAGTAATTCTGTATTCTTATTATTTAAATCTTCTAAAGAAGGGATTGCTTCAATAATTTGATTATATATTTTAGTCGAAAAATCGTTCATTTTATTAAAAAAATTAGTTTGCAAAAATAGAGGTATTTATCTAATTCTTACATGATATTTGTATTCTATAAATTTAAAAAAGTTAAATAACTTATATTCAAAACTATAACCATAATCTATTCTAGGATCCAAGTCTATACTTACTGCATATAAATTAGGATCATAATTAAAAGGTTGCATATGTCTTTGATTCCATATTGTTACATATAATCGGTTACGTTGTTTATAATACTGCTCAGTATAAAAGTCTTTTGGTAATGCAATAGATTTTAGATAAACATCATATTGAGGATCTAAAACGATAATATCATATTCTCCATCATCATTAGGTTCAAATTTTAATGACTTTTCTTTTTGAGATGATTCAGCATTTATATTATGCTTATTTGTAGAACATGCATTAAACAGTAGAATAATACTGCCCAATAAAAATAATTTTTTTCATT
>DJDD01000126.1 GCA_002430925.1 Flavobacteriales bacterium UBA5933 | reverse complement strand
TTTTTTCAGTTTTTATCTTTTTTGTAGGAAAACAGAGGGTTTTTCAGTTATCTGCTGTTAGTTTTGAGTTGTGAGTTGTGAGTTCTTAGTTATTAGTCTTAAGTTATAAGTTATAAGTTATATCACTAAATTAATAACATAAAAACTGAAACACTGAAGAACTTGAGCACATTAACTCAAGGATTATTCGACAGGCTATGAATGACATCTCGTGAGTTCTAAGTAATGAGTTGTGAGTTATGAGATATAAGTTATATCACTAAATTAATAACATAAAAACTGAAACACTGGAGAACTTGAACACTGCTAAGCTTAAAAATTCTTCGACAGGCTCTGAATGACAGTTTGTGAGTTCTAAGTTGTTAGTTCTTATTCTTAAGTTATAAGTTATATCACTAAATTAATAACATAAAAACTGAAACACTGAAGAACTTGAGCACATTAACTCAAGGATTATTCGACAGGCTATGAATGACAGTTGTTAAATTGTCAGTTATTAGTTTTATAAATACTTTTTAACGCAATAGCGATTGTAGTGGATATCCTTTTTACGGAGCGTGCTAGCGAAGTAAAAAGATTGTAACGAAAAGCGCGACCCGAAGGGATTGCCCAAAAAAATAAAAAAAATCCGAAGAACAATAAATATTGAACTTCGGATTTGTTATTAAGATTTAGATAAGGAATCTATTGCTCCCACTCTTCTTTTATTTGTCGTTCTTCATAATCTGCAACCATTTCTGCTTCATAATCTATTTTTTCTCCTTTTGATAATCTATTAATTGCACTATCAAAAAGTGAATATACTACAGGAACTATAATCAAAGTTAGGAATAAGGAAGAAACTAAACCTCCTATAATTACCCATGCTAAACCATTATTCATCTCTGCTCCTGCTCCTTTTGCTATAGCAATAGGAATCATACCAAATACCATGGCTATAGTTGTCATAAGAATTGGACGAAGACGAGCATGATTGGCTTGTACTAATGCATCATGAGTACTTTCTCCAGCTGCTTTTCTATGGTTTGTAAAATCAACCAATAAAATGGCATTTTTACATACTAAACCAATCAACATGATCATTCCTAAAATTGTAAAAACATTTAATGAATTATTTGTAAGTGCTAATGTTAAAAATACTCCAATCAATGATAATGGGATTGAGAAAAGAACCACAAAAGGATACGCAAATGAATCATACAGAGCTACCATTACTAAATAAACTAATATAATAGCTGCTAATAAAGCATAACCTAATGTACCGAAACCTTCGGACTGATTTTCTTCATCACCACTCCAAACATAAGAAACACCTGTTGGTTTTTTACTATCAATTTTAACTAATCGTTCTTTAAATTCTTTTACAATATCACCTGATGTACGACCGACTGCTTGTGATTGCACCGTTACAGAAGGAGTTTTATCTCTACGTTCTAAGAAACTTGGCCCAGAACTTTGTGTAACTGATGCGAACTGATCCAACCTAATTTGTTGTCCTTTGTCGTTTACAAAAATTAAACTACGAACATCATTTATATTTGATCGACTAAAATTATTGTATTGAATATTAATGTCATATTCATAATCACCAGCACGGTATTTACCATCTGTATTTCCAGAGAATGCAGTCTGCATAGTTACACCGACAGTTTGTAAATTAAGTCCAAGTGATGCCATTTTATCGCGATCAACTTGTACATTAATTTCTGGATTACCTGCTTCTGATGTTAATTTAACTTCTGATGAACCTTTTATTTGTTCTAATTCAGTTTTTGCTAATTCAGCAAATTTCATTGCACTTTCTAAATTTGGTCCAGTAACAACTAAAGCAACAGGAGCCTGTTCTGCACCAATTAAACCTACTGGAACAGTTTTTACTTTAACTCCGACTAATTCTTTTTGTAGTTCTTGTTTTATTTTTGCTGCATAGATAAATGAATTATCTGTACGTTTTGTTTTATCTACTAAAATAACATCAATTTCTGATTTATAAGCCGTTGCTTGAGAAGCTCCAAAACCTTCAGAACTTTGTCCGACAGTAGTAATCATATCTACAACTTCTTTTTTCCCACGAAGAAATTTTTCTGCTTTCTGAGTTGCGAAATTAGATTGTTCTATTGTAGCGTCTTTTGGTAATTCTAATTGTACTAAAAATTCACCTTTATCGGTTTTAGGGAAAAACTCTCCCCCAATGTAATTTCCTTTCATTAATATACCTACAGTAGCAATTAATAGAGCAAAAACCCCTATGAAAACCCCTATTCTACGAAATGTATTTTTTAGACACCATTCTAACAAATTAGAAATAAAATGAGTAAATTTTGTTAATTGTTTCTCAAACCAAAGAATAAATTTCTCAAACAAATTCTTTCCTGTAATATGTTCTAATTTCCCAAAACGAGAAGACAACCAAGGAACAATTGTAAATGATGATAAAAGAGATAATAATGTTGCTATAACAACTGTAACACAGAACTGTGCAATAACATCTGCTACCAAACCAGTACTCATTGCAATTGGTAAGAATACAACAACAATAACTAAAGTAATCGCAGTTACAGTAAATCCAATTTCAGACGCACCATCAAAAGATGCTCTAATTTTAGATTTTCCCATCTCCATATGACGATAGATATTTTCTAAAACCACAATTGCATCATCCACTAGAATACCAACAACTAACGACAATCCAAGAAGCGACATTAAGTTTAATGTATATCCCATTAAATACATCCCAATAAATGTTGCAATTAATGATGCTGGAATAGAAACCATTACAATAAAGGCATTACGAATACTATGTAAGAACAATAGCATTACCACAGCAACCAAAACAACAGCTAGAACCAAATCAAAAATTACGTGATCAGCCGCAGCCAATGTAAAATCTGAAGTATCATTAACTATTTGTATTTTTAATCCTTCTGTTTTGTAATCTTCTTCTACTTTTTTTATTGTTGTTCGCATTAATTCGGAAACTGCAACAGCATTTGCATCAGACTGTTTTACTATTTGTACAACAATCGCAGAACTTTGATTAACACGCGCAATTTTTTCTACTTCTTTTTGAGAATCTTCAACAAATGCGACATCTGATAAACGAACTTGTATTCCATTGTTAGATGAAACTACTAAGTTATTTAATTCTTCAATCGATTTATATTTCCCTGATAAACGAATAATTGTCGATTTTTCTCGTGTTTTTACACTTCCCGTTGGAAAATCTAAATTTGAAGTTAAAATAGCTTGCTGTACCTGAGGAACAGATAAACCATATCCTTTTAGTTTTAAAGGATCTAAACTTACTTGAATTTCTCTTTCTTGTCCTCCAATCAGATTCACTTGAGCTACACCATTTACACGAGATAAAACTGGTTCAATTTTTTTATCTAATAAATCATACAATGCTTTATCAGTTAATTTATTTGAAGTAACACCTGCTGTAATGATAGGTAAATCACTCAAAGAAAATTTTGTTAAAGACGGAGGATCTACATCGTCTGGTAAATCTTTCTCAATTGCATTTATTTTACGTTGAGCATCATTTAAAGCTAAATCTGCATCAGCTCCGGCATTTAAAGTAACCGAAACTACAGATAAACTTTCGTATGATTTTGATTCTACTTTTTTTACATTTTCTAATGCTGCAACAGCATCCTCAATTTTTTTCGTAACAGAATTTTCTACCTCGTTTGGTGAAGCTCCTGGATATACTGTAGAAATTGTAACTACATTTGTTTCAAATTTTGGGATTAATTCATATCCCATTTGCGTATAACTAAACAATCCTCCTAAAATCAATATCGTGAATAACACGATAATCATCGTTGGACGTTTAATTGATATTTCTGCTAACTTCATATCGAATTAATCTTATTTTACAACTTTTATTTTAGCACCATCTTTTAGGTTAATTTGTCCACTTGTAACAATTTCAGTTCCATCTTTCAATCCACTAAGAATCTCAACATTAGTTCCTATTGTTCTTCCAACAACAACTTTAGTTAATTTTACAGTATTATTTTCTACAACGAAAACTTGACCAGAGCTAATTCCATTTACAAATGCATCCGCAGAAATAGTCAACATATTTTTACCTGCATTCACATCATCTTTTGTAGAAAAAACTGCAGTCCCATACATTCCCGCTTTTAAACCAGAATCATTAGCAACTTCTATTTCTAAAGGAAAATTTAAAGAAGCATCTGCTTTGGGAGCGATAAAAGATATTTTTCCAACAAATTCTTTATCAGGAAATACACTTGCTAAAATTTTAATTGTTTCTCCTACTTTTAAGTTAACAATTTCACTTTCTGTAACATTAACTTTTAATTTTAATTTAGATACATTTACAATATCATACATTTGTGTTCCTGGCCCAACAATAGAACCTGGTTCTATATATTTTTTATTTATAATTCCAGAAATTGTTGCTTTAACATTTGTATCATTTACACGTATACCTTGTGCTTGTACAGCTGCACGAGCATTTTTTAATTGCAATCTAGAGTTATCTAGTTGTTGTTTTGTAACACCACCAGTTTTAAAAGCATTTTCATAACGTTGATTATCAACAATTGCATTTTGAAGGTTATTTTGTGCTTGAGACATATCAACTTCAATTGCATCTTTTTTAATTGTAGCTACAGTTTGTCCTACACGAACATAATCACCCTCTTGAGCTAAAACACGAACAATTTTTCCAGACATTTCTGATGTTAAACTTAATTCCTGAGATGGAGCAAATGTTCCATTGGCTAGATAATCAGAATTTAAACTTTCATATTTAGCTTTCATTGTTTTTACAACCACCTCATCATTAGCTTGACTTACAATAGCAACTTCTTCTTGTTGTTTTGCTTTATTTTTTTGGATGATGATAACTGCACCAGCTATTAAACCTGCTGCAATTAATATATAAAGTAAAGTTTTTACAGATTTCATTTTTATATTTTATAGAATATATATTATTGTGTTAATGTTTTTAAGTCTCCTTTAGCTTTTATTAAAGCAACCTCAGCTATTTTGTATTCTAATAAAGCATTAGAATAATTATTACGAGAATCAGTTAAAGCATTTTCAGCATCCAAAACTTCTGTTAGATTCGCTAATCCTTGTTGATAATTATTTTGAGTATTATTTAATACTTTTTCTGCCATGGATACATTTTCCTGCTGAATATCAACTGTTTTTAAAGTATTTTCTATTTGTGCTTTAGCATTTTGATATTCTAAATCTAATCCTAATTTAGTATCTGTTATTTCTTCTTGTATGTCTAATAGATCAATTTCTGCTTGATTAATTTTTGATCGAACAAGTCCCCCTGTAAAAATTGGAATTTTCACATTAAATCCAACTGAGGCTAAATCTGACCAAGTATAGTTTTTTGATGTAATAAAATTAACACCAAAACCTTGTATACCATAATTACCTGTTAATCCTACTGTAGGATACAAATTTGCTTTTTCTGCTTCTTTAGCAAAATCTAGTAATTCTTTTTGCTTAGATAAAACTTTAAATTCTGTTCTATTTTCTACATTTACATGATCCTCTAATAAAACAAGGTTTGGTTCGATTTTATCTTCTGCTAAATTAATTGGTTGATTAATGGGATATCCCATATAAAATTTTAATGCATTCTTGTTTACATCTACAGCATTTATTAATTGCTGTTTAGTTGAAGATATATTATTTAATTGTACTAAAATTCTATCTAAATCTATCTGTTTAGCTAAACCGTTTTCTACTAAACTTTTTATAACATCTCTAACTTTTGATGTATTACCATAGCTAATCTCAATTGTTTTTAACTTTTCTTCTTGTACAAAAACTTGGTAATAAGCATTAGCAACTCTTTCTATAATTTGTTCATCAGTTAAATCAGCATTAATTTGATAAAATTCTCGTGTAGATTTAGCAGCTTTAAGACCTGTAAAGACACGTTGATCAAATAAAGTTTGATTTACAGTAACACCTAAATTTGAATTCCAAGGCTGTCCCATTTTTATAACAATGGTTTGACCTTGCATTGTTAAAGCTGTTTCTTGAATAATTGGATTATATTGTAATCCAGTATTTGCATTAACCTGAGGTAATGCACCTGATCTTGCTTCATTGATTTTATACTCAGCTTTCTTTATAGCCAAATCAGCTCTTTTTGCATCAGCTTTATTCTGTAAAGCGTAATTTATAGCTTCTTTTAAAGCAACAATTTCTTGTGCTTGCGAAAAGTAAGAAAAACCTAAAAGGATTACAGAGAGAAAAATTTTATATCTCTTCATCAGTTTATTATTTAAAAAGTGTATTTATTATTACTTCTTTTCTTTCAGAAAGAAGTTTATTGTATTGTTTGTTATCCATTTTAAATGATTCTTGAAAAATGGGTCTCATACTAGCAGGGAATGAAACTAAAGAAGCTAGATTCAAAATAAACTGAAAAGTTGTTATTGGGCTCATTGTCCCATTAGATATTTCATTTTTTAATTCTTTATCGATAAAGGCTGTGATTTCATCCATTTGATCATTATCCTTGTATTTACAACCTTGGTTAATTTGAGTAACTAAATAAATTTCTAAATATGGATATTCAGTTGCAACATTTAGTGTATAATCGATATAATTACTAATTTTCTCTTTAAAACTAACATTAGAATATAATATAGATTCTGATTTTTCATGTTCTTGTTTCATTGCTTCATCAAAAACAATTTCGAAAAGATTGTTTCTAGAGCGAAAATAATAGTTAATCAAAGTTCGATTAACCTTTGCTTCATCAGCTATTTCTTGAGTTGTAGCATTAAATTTTCCTTCCCCAAAAAACATTTTTTTAGCTGTATTTTTTATTAATTCTTCTGTTTGATCTTTCATATATTTCTATTCAACAAGAATGTTTGACATTTTTGTTAAACAAATTTATTAAATATTTTGAATTTGGCAAATTATTATTATTATTATTATTATTATTGTACCTTAGCTATTATTAACTAATCTATATAAAAAATGAAGAATTTTTTTTTACCTTTAATATTTATTCCTTTTCTTAGTCTTGCTCAAGTAGGAATTAATACTGATAGTCCATATAGCACATTACAAGTTAATGGATCATATGCTGGAAATTTTAAAGAAATTACTGCTAGTAAAACTTTAGATATTAATGACCAATTAATTAATATAACAGGATCAACCGCTGTAACAATTACTTTACCTGATGGAACAACCGCAGGTGAATTTAATGGAAGAATTTATACCATAAAAAATTCTTCTTCAGCAAATGTAACTATTAATGGAGCCACTACATCCCAATTATTAAGACTTGATGCTAGTAATATCGTCTCGACTTTTACATTAAATGCAGGATCTAGTGTTCAAGTTGTTAGGAATACTAATTCTACTACAGGAACTGCTTTTTGGGAAATTATTCAATTCACTAGCAGTGTTACAAATAATAATAATGGAAGTAAATCATTACAGTATGCAAAAACTGTTACTAGTCCTATAGATGCTAATACCCCAACAAACTCTGTAGTTACAATTGGTAATTTAAAAGTTAGATTTAATGGTACTAGTGGTGGTTCTGGCTACATAGAATACCAAACACTTGTTGCATCACAAATGACAGTTTGGTATAGAAAAGCTGGTAGCGGAGGTACTGGTTTAGATAAATGGGGTACTCAAAATGCTGCATTGAGTACATGGTATAAAATGGCATACCAAAGTGGGGATAATGGAAATAATATAACACCAAATAATAGAGATGTATCTGAATCAATTATTATAATACATCAAACAAAAGAAGTTTATAGAGTTACATCTAATTTAAATGGAACTATAGCTGCTTCTGGAACAATTCCAGCTGCAGCATCTTCAGCTACTTTATTCGTAGAAAGACTTGATTAATAATAAATAAAAAAGAGGTTTTTAAAAACCTCTTTTTTATTTATTATACATTTTATTGTACAAATATTTATATTTTGCTAATACATTTTTACGTTTTAACTTAAGTGTTGGAGTTAATAATCCATCGTCAATCGTCCATTCATTTGGAGTTAATTCAAATTTCTTTATCTTTTCCCAATTTCCTAATTCTTGATTCATCTTTATAATCTCACGATTAATTACATCTAAAATATGAGGATCATTGATTAACCCTTCATTTGATGAAGGAATAGGTAAATTCTTAATTTCTAAATAATTTTTAAGAACCTGAAAATTAGGCTGAATAATCACACAAGGCATTTTTTCTCCTTCTCCAACAACCATTATTTGTTCAATAAATCGAGATTGCTTAAATATATTTTCTATAATTTGAGGTGCAATATATTTACCACCAGATGTTTTGAACATTTCTTTTTTTCTATCAGTAATTTTTAATAGACCATTTTCTATTATTCCAATATCACCCGTCATAAAATAACCATCTACAGTAAAAGCTTCAGCTGTTTTTTCTGGATCATTAAAGTATCCTTTTGTTACATTTGGACCTTTTACTAATATTTCTCCATCTTCTGCAATCTTTACATCTACTCCAATCAATGGAGCTCCAACAGTTCCTATACCCAAACCACTTTTTTTCATACAATTCACTGAAATTACAGGAGAAGTTTCTGTAAGCCCATATCCTTCTAAAATTGGTATACCTGCTCCCCAAAAAATATGATTTAATCGCGTAGCTAATGGTGCTGAACCAGAAATCATACATACTAAATTTCCTCCAACACTTTCTTTCCACTTACTAAAAACCAAACTTTTTGCGATAGAATGTTTTATAGAGAATAATAACCCATTATTTTTATATGGTTCATAATCTTCTACTAAACTAAGAGCCCACATAAATATTTTAGTTTTTAATCCGCCAGTTGTTGAACCTTTTAAGTAAATTTTATCATAAACCTTTTCAACTAATCTAGGAACTACAGTCATTATATGAGGCTTTACCTCTTTCATATTATCTCCCAATTTATCAATACTCTCTGCATACCAAATACCAATATTTAAATAATGATATAAGTAAATTAGCATACGTTCAAAAACATGATTAATAGGTAAAAAACTAAGTGCAATAGGATTTTCTGGAAAAATTGGAATTCTATCCTTACACATTAGTACATCTGAAACAATATTTTCATGAGTTAAGACAACTCCTTTAGGCTTTCCTGTTGTTCCTGATGTATAAATTAAAGTAACAACATCAGTTGTTTTTATTAAATTCTTTATACTATCCACTTCATATTGAACTGATGTGTCTTCGCCTAAATTTATAATTTCTGAATAATTGGGAACACCTTCTATATTATCAAAACTATAAATCCCTACTAATGATGAAACTTTATGTTTTATATTATAAATAGTATCATATAAATTTTTATCAGAAACGATTATTAGTTTCGCTTCTGAATTATTAAGAATAAATTCAAAAGAATCTTCAGATAAGGTTGGATATAAAGGAACACTAATTGCACCTACTTGTTGCATTCCTATATCACATATATTCCACTCCGTTCTATTTGTAGAAGTTACTATTGCTATTTTATCCTGAGGTTTTATACCTAATTGCAATAACCCCCTACTAAATGCATTTGCTTTAGAGATATATTCTTGTGTAGAAGTTTCTATCCACTCGTTGTGAACTTTAGACACTAAAGAATCTTTTCGAGGACTTTTCTCTAATTGATATTCGACAAAATCAAATAATCTATTTATTTCCATGGTTTTGAAAAATTTTTACTAAATCTAAAGTAGTAAAAAAAAAATCAAAAAAGAAACAAAAAAGTATTTTTAGTGTTTATTATACACTAAAAATACTTTTAAAAATTATTCTTCATCTAAAGAAGCCATTTCTTGATCATAAAAATCTAAAGCTTCTTCTATTAAATTTGCTATTTCTGAACTAAATTCTTCGTTATCTTCTTCTTCAGAAATATCTTCAAACCACTCAATATCATCATTTTCTACATCAAGCAAAAAACGAGGATAATCTGTATGCAGAATAAAAATTTTATCTGGCATTGTAGAATTATCTGCTACTAAAAATTTTGGTAAATCCATTTTTATATGTTTTTTAATTTATCTTCTAAAATAATTTTTGAATTAGGATTATCTCTAATTAATTTTTTAGTTTGATGGTTGTATCTTATCATCAGAAATACAGCTGATGCTGTTAAACCAATACCTAATCCTATCCACATTCCAAATGCTCTCATTTCAAACCCTATTGCTAAAATAACACCAATAGGAATAGCTATTAACCAATAGGAAATAAAAGTTAAAATCGAAGGGATTTTGACGTCCATCATTCCTCTTAAAGCACCTAAAATAACTAATTGAACACCATCAGACATTTGAAAAAGTGAGGCTATTATTAATAATTTAGCAGAAAGATTTATCACATCTTGATTATCTAAATATATTGTTGGCAGTTGATATCTAAATATAATAAATAAAATTCCACAAATAATCATAAAGGATAAAACCATTACAATACATGACCAACCAGCTTCTCGTAAAGTTTTATAATCCTTTAATCCCAATTGATTCCCTATACGCACAGTTGCAGCAACACCAAGCCCTGTACACATCATAAAAGTGGTAGATGCTAAATTAATTGCTATTTGATGAGCTGCCAAATTCACCTTTGCCAATTCTTGATCTACTATTGAATTTGTAAACGTATAACCACACACAAATGCTGCTAATGAAAATGCACTCATTTCAAAAAAAGATGTAAGTGCAGTAGGAATACCAATACCTGCTATTTTTCTAAATATATCTTTTTTTAATTCTGATAATTTGAAACTCGTTTCTTTTAAAACTGATTTAGTTTTATTAAAATTAAGTAAAACTATAAATAAGAAAACCATCATGACAAATCGTGCTACAAAAGTTCCCCATGCTGCTCCTGTAACTTCTAAACGAGGAAATCCCCAATTACCATATACCCAACCATAATTAAGTGTTATATTTATTACATTACTCAATATAGTAGCTATTGTAACTGGTATAGTTAATGATAAACCTTCAGATAATTGACGAAAAGTTTGAAATATCATTAAAGGAATCATGGAAAACGTCATGATTGTCAAGTAAGGAATACATTTTTCTACAACATCTGCAGGTTGACCAAGATGATACATTAATGGTTTTAAAAATGTAATTAATAGAAATAAACAGATAGATAAAGTAACATTCAAAATAAAACTGTGAGAAAAATAACTTGCAGCCATTTTTTTGTTTCCTTTAGAATCTTCTGCAGCAACTAATGGTGATAAGGCAAAACTAAAACCAAAAGCAAATACTAATACTGCAAAAAATAATGAATTACCTAAAGATGCAGCTGCTAAGGATGTTTTTCCTAAAATTTCATCTTTTACATTATCATATTTTCCTCCTAAACCTCCTACCATAATGTTATCTACAATGTTGACAGATATTTGTCCCATTTGAGTAATCATTACTGGAAAGGCTAATTTTATATTACGCCTTAAATGCTCTTTTAATTCCAATTCTATTTTTTTTTGAAATGCAAAGATACATCAAAGGTTTTGCATGTACGATTAGAATATAGCAAGGATTTAATTTAAATAAATCTAGCAAGATATCCCCCTAATGATTTAGCTGCATTATAAGCTTCATACCATGTAATTATTTTTGCTGCTAAAAATATGGCATAACTATGTCCATTGTAAGTTATAGCACCTATTTTAGAAACTGTTGTTCCTGTAATAGTTGGAACATTAACAGTAGATGCAGAAGCAGTAGTGCTTGGAGTACAACCCAATATATTAGGATTTACAATCGTTGTGACATTCACAGTATTACTTCTTCTAGATTGTATTTTTTTTCCAAACTGTTCCATCAAAATAATAATAACCTATAGTTGTTACATTTACTCTTTGCCCAAGCATATCTCCTCCTGAAATATCATTAATATAAATCATTGAACCTTTTTGATTTGTACCATATGTTGCAGAATTTTGTGTTAATTCAAGTCTAGTAACAGTTGGAAGTTGTATTCCATAATTTTGTGTATTATCAGTAATTATACCTGATGAATTTCTTTTAACACTTACATCAAACGTTGTTTTAGGATTGTCAGTATTAATTCCTACCTGACCATAAATATTAATGCTAATAGCGCTAAAAAAAATTGATAATAAAATAATTTTTTTCTCATATATTATTGGTTTATAATAAAATGCTAATATAAACCCATTGTGCATTTTAAATAATTTGAGTTTTTAGATTATTAATATTTCGATTAAAATATGTTTTATTTATGTACTGAATAACAGTAAGTGCGGTTATTTTAGCTATGACCCTGGTTTTAAACCCTTTAAAAGATTTAGCATAA
>DJDD01000130.1 GCA_002430925.1 Flavobacteriales bacterium UBA5933 | reverse complement strand
CCTTTTATAAACAATTCTTTTTTATATACTATAAAGATTTTAAATGTTTATAAAAGATATAGCGAAAAAGCACGGTGCGAAGCAATTGCCCAAGATATAATTTCAAAAAATTTTAATGCTTAAAATCTTCTACATCTTCTGGATTATGCTTGTATTTGAATATAATTGCAAATAATATTGTTACTACTAATGCGTAAGCAGAGAATATAAACCATGAATTTCTCCAACCTTCTAATTGAACATTTAAATCTGTTTGATTGTAAACATTCGTATTAATAATATATTGAGCGATAAGCATTCCTATTGTTGCTCCAAAACCATTAGTCATCATCATAAAAACTCCTTGTGCAGAAGATCTTATATTTTCATCCGTTTCTTTGTCTACATATAAAGAGCCAGAAACATTAAAGAAATCAAAGGCTATTCCGTATACAATCATAGACAAAATAAACATCCAAACTCCAGATCCAGGATCACCTAAACCAAATAAACCAAATCTTAATACCCAACCAATCATAGACATCAACATAACTATTTTAATTCCAAATCTTTTAAGAAAAAATGGTATTAATAAAATACATAATGTTTCTGATACTTGAGATAAAGAAATTAATGCATTAGCATTACTTGCTCCCCATGAATTAGCATATTGTGGAGCATCTTTAAATGTTGTAATAAATGGATTTGCATATCCATTTGTAATTTGCAATGAAACCCCTAAAAGCATTGAAAAAATAAAGAAAACTGCCATTTTTCTATTTTTAAATAATGCGAAAGCTTTTAAACCAAATGCATCTGATAATGTTTGCTTTTCTGAGGATTTATTAATTGGACAATTAGGAAGTGTAAAACTGTATAAGAATAAAATAACCCCTAAAATACCAGAAACAAAAAACTGAAAATAATTAGACTGAAAGCTTATAAAGCTAGGATCATTCGAGAAATTAAAACCGAAAACTCCATTTCTTAATCCAGAAAAATTAACAAATAGCATTGCAAAAATAAAACCTACAGTTCCAATTGTTCTAATTGGAGGAAAAGCTTTTATAGTGTCTAGCTTATTTTGTTTTAAAATTGTATAAGCTGTAGAATTAGACAAAGCTATAGTTGGCATAAAGAATGCTACACTAAAAGAATACAATGTGAAAATAGTGACAAAATCAACATTTTCTCCAGCTGTATAACCATAGTATCCCGTTGCAAACATAAAAATTGCTGCAAATAAATGATTCAATCCTAATAATCGTTGAACAGGAATCCATCTATCAGCAACTATACCCATAATAGCAGGCATAAAAATCGATACAATTCCTTGCATCGCGTAAAAAAGACCAATTTTAGGGCCTAAGCCAACTGATCCTAAGTAATTTCCCATAGAAGTAAGGTATGCTCCCCATACCGCAAACTCTAGGAAACTCATGATTGTAAGTCTAAACTTTACAGACATAATTATATGAAATAGTTATTAGTTCTCCATGTTATCAATCTGATCACGTAGGCGTGCTGCCAATTCGTAATCTTCATTTTGTACAGCTTTATTCATTTCAGCTTCTAGATCCTCTTTTGTCCAACCATCATATTCATTAATATTGGACAAATCGTTTTCTATTCCAGCCAAAATATCTAAGTCATCTTCGAAATTATTGGCTGCACGACGCATGTTTTCTTCTTCTTCGAAAACATCTAAATGAATTCCAGCTTTTTCTACAACATGTTCATAGGCATAAATTGGAGCATTAAAACGGACTGCTAATGCGATAGCATCAGAAGTTCTAGAATCTATTTCGGCATGTCGCCCTTCATCATTAGAAAAAACAATGTTTGAATAAAAAACACCGTCTTCTAATTTGTATATATAAATAGATTCTACTGTTAGGTCGAATTCTTTCCCTAAAGAAAGAAATAAATCATGCGTTAAAGGACGTGGAGGATTAATATCTTTCTCTAAAGCAAGTGCTATAGCCTGTGCTTCAAAGCTTCCTATTATAATTGGTAATTTTCTCCCTCCTACATTTTCTTCAAGAATTAAAGCATATGCTCCAGTTTGAGTCTGACTGTAAGAAATTCCTTTAATATTTAATCTTATTAAATTGTCCATTTGGGTGTAAATCTATGAAAAACTGATGAATAATTAATCTTTTTTTAACAAATAAAAAAATCCGAATCTTAAAATAGATTCGGATTTTAAATATAATCGTTTTATTAATATAATAATTAACCTTTGAATTTTTTTAGTTCTTCTGTTAACTTTGGAACTACTTCAAATGCATCACCAACAATTCCATAATCTGCTGCTTTGAAAAAAGGAGCTTCAGGATCATTATTTATAACTACAATGGTCTTAGAACCATTAACACCAGCTAAATGCTGAATAGCTCCTGAAATACCAACTGCTATATATAATTTTGGAGCAATTGCTTTACCTGTTTGTCCAACGTGTTCTGCATGTGGTCTCCATCCAATATCAGCAACTGGTTTTGATGAAGCAGTTGCTGCACCTAAAACATCTGCTAAATCTTCTATAATACCCCAGTTTTCTGGACCTTTCATTCCTCTACCAGCAGAAACAACTATGTCAGCTTCTTTAAGATCTACTTTATTTGATGAAGCTAAATCAGTAGAAATAACTTTTACTTTAACATCTGATTCTACAACAGATACAGAAATATTTTCTTCAGAACCTGAAACTTCACTTTCTTTAACTCCAAAAGAATTTTGTAAAACTGTAACAACTACTTTTCCTGCTACAGAAACTGTTTCTATACCTTTTCCAGAAAATGACTTTCTTGCTACTGTAAATGGACTTACTGAAGATGGAGCTTTTTCTACATTTGTAACTAAAGATGCTCCTATTTTATAAGCTAAAACTGGAGCTATTGTTGCTCCTTCATTTGTAGAAGGTAAAATAATAACATCACCTTGTGCAATTTCAGCTAAAGCTTTTGCATAAGAATTAGCATCAAATTTATTTAAAACATCATTTTCTACTTTTAATACTTTTGATGCTCCGTATTTATACAACTCATCTGCAGGTGCATTTCCAAATACAATTGCAGTAACAGTATCTCCAGATAAATCTGCAGTTGATTTTGCGTAAGAAACAGATTCTAAACCTGCTTTTTTATATTTTCCTTCGTGTGATTCTGCGAATACAAAAATTGCCATAATAATTTCTTTTTAGTGATTAATTGTTAGATAACTTTAGCTTCTTCATGTAATAATCTTACCAACTCAGCAACATTATCTTTGTCAATTAATGTTACATTACCTCTCTCAGCTGGTTTTTCAAACCCAACAACTTCTACTTTTGAATCAGTAGATTCTGGTGCAACAACATTAATTTGTTTTGTTCTAGCCTGCATTATTCCTCTCATATTTGGAATTCTAATTGCATTCTCCTCCACTAAACCTTTTTGTCCTGCAATAACAGCTGGTAATGCAACTTCTAAAGTTTCTTTACCACCATCAATCTCACGAATTACTTTAGCTATAGAACCATCTACTTCTAAACCAATACTTCCATTTACAAATGCATAATCCAGAATTGCAGCTACAAAACCAGGTACTGAACCTCCATTGTAATCAATAGACTCTTTCCCTGTTAAAATTAAATCATAACCACCTTCTTTTACTGCTTTTGCTATTTGTGTAGCAACAAAAAAATCATCTTTTGCCTCACTATCTATTCTTATACCGTCATTAGCTCCAATAGCTAATGCTTTTCTCATCACAGGATCAACTGAAGCATCACCTACTGTAAGTATTGTAATAGTAGCTCCTGTTTTTTCTTGTATATCTATTGCTTTATTTAAAGAAAATTCATCGTGTGGGTTAATAACAAATTGTACACCCGTTTTATCAAATGATTTTCCATCTGATGTAAAATTAATTTTTGCTGTAGTATCAGGTACACTACTAATGCAAACTAATATCTTCATAATTTTGTGTGTTTTTATTTATTGTCTTGTAAAAATAAATAAAATAATTTACTATGCAAGCATAATAAGATTAATTCTTAATAACTTCTTTACTTTTTGCTTTTAATTGTTTTTTATAAACTGAAGTTGAAATAACTACACTTAATTCATACAAAATCCAAAGAGGAATTGTAACTAAAATCATACTATAAACATCATTAGGCGTTATAGCAGCTGCAATAACCAAAACAACGATAAAAGCATGCTTTCTGTACTCTTTTAAAAATTTAGGTTTCAAGATTCCGATTGCTGTTAAAAAATAAACAAATATTGGCATCAAAAACATTATCCCCATAGATAACAACAATTGTACAAATAAATCTATATAACTTGGAAGAGTCCATGTATTACCTACACCAAAAGGATCGTATGTAAACAAAAATTGTGTACATAAAGGCAACAACATGAAATAACTAAAAGAAACACCTATAAGAAAAAAGAATATGATTGATAAGATTGTCAATCCTGCATATTTTCTTTCAGTTTCTTTCAATGCAGGACTTATAAATCTCCATAATTCATAGATTACATAAGGCATTGCTAATATTACACCACAGATAATTATTGCAAAAAATTGAGATGTAATTTGACCTGATGGATTTAAATTCGTTAATTCTTTAGATATATCAAAAGCCTCAGTATAAATTTTTCCATAACCTGTCCACTCACCAAAATTATTAAATAAATTAAATGTTGGAAAAGTTGATTTTAATGGAGCCATAATAATAAATTCCACTAATTCTTCCCAGTAATATGTAGCAACAAGAGATGTTACTATGATTGCTAGAATTGCACGAGTAAGATGTCCTCTTAATTCACCAACATGAGCTAAAAAAGACATATTTGTTTTTTTATTTGCCATAATTTATTCTATTCCTTCGTTTAAAATTGAATGAATATCTAAAATACCATAATAGTTATTTTCATCATCAACTACCACTAACTGTCCAATACTATTTTGACGAAGAATTGTTAAAGCTTCTCTTGCTTTTTCATCTTTGTTAATTGTTTTAGGATTCATTGAAGCTATATCTTTTGCTAACAAATGTTGAAAACTATCATTATTTAATAACATACGACGTAAATCTCCATCTGTTATTACTCCTACTATTTTTTTATCATCCAAAACTACTGTTATACCATGTCGCCCAGAAGTTAAAGAATTTATAACATCTGTAATTGATGAATCTGGAGATACAAATGGCTTCCTTTCACAATCAACTATATTTTCTACTGTCCAAAGCAACCTTTTTCCCAAGGCTCCTCCAGGATGATATTTTGCAAAATCATCTTGTGTAAACATTCTCATTTTCATTAACGTTACTGCAATTGCATCCCCCATTACTAATTGTGATGTTGTAGATGTTGTTGGAGCTAAATTAACTGGACAAGCTTCTTTATCTATATTAATATCTAAAACTATATCTGAGGTTTTTGCTAATTCAGATTTTAAATTTGATGTAAGACCTATTAAAACAGAAGAATATTGTTTTAAAATTGGTGCTAGATATGTAATTTCTGGTGTATTTCCACTTTTAGAAATACATAAAACAATATCCTCTGGTTGAACCAATCCTAAATCTCCATGAATTGCTTCTGTTGCATGAAGAAATTGACTTGGTGTTCCCGTCGAGTTTAAAGTTGCTACAATTTTATTAGCAATATGTGCACTCTTCCCTACTCCTACTATAACTAATTTACCCTTAGAATTGTATATTGCATTTACTGCTTCTACAAATGATTCATTAATTCGAGAAGAAATTTCTCCTAAAGCTTGAATTTCTTCTTGAAAAACATCCTGTGCTATTTTTATTAATTCTGAATTTCCCACAATAAAATTTATATTGTCTATATTTAAAATAATTCGTAATTTTACTCTCCTTTTTTATTATCACTCAATTATATAAAAATTGTGCGTATATTTAAGAGGTATCAAATATAGGAACTATTTATTTATATTATTAATTTTAGTCTTTTGTGTAGATGGAAGCCACTTCGAAAAACTTAACATCTTACCTTAAAAAATATTTTGGTTTCGACCAATTTAAAGGCCAACAGCATGAAATAATTACAAGTTTATTGAACAATGAAGATGTATTTGTTTTAATGCCTACTGGAGGAGGTAAGTCTTTATGTTATCAATTACCGGCATTAATGTCTGATGGAGTAGCGATTATTGTTTCACCTTTAATCGCTCTAATGAAAAATCAAGTAGACGCAATACGTGGTATTTCAGAAAATAATGGAATTGCGCATGTACTAAATTCATCATTAAATAAGTCTGAAACCAAAACGGTTATGACTGATATTAAAGATGGCGTTACAAAATTGTTATACGTTGCACCAGAATCTTTAACAAAAGAAGAATATATTGATTTCTTTAAATCAGTAAAAATTTCTTTTTTTGCTATTGATGAAGCGCATTGTATATCTGAATGGGGACATGATTTTAGACCAGAATATCGTAATTTAAAATCAATCATAAATAAAATTGGAGATGCTCCTATTATTGCATTAACTGCAACTGCAACTCCAAAAGTACAAGAAGATATCCAAAAAACTTTAGGTATGCAAACTGCCAAAGTTTTTAAAGATTCTTTTAATCGTACAAATTTATTTTATGAAATTCGTCCAAAAGTAGATCAAGATAAACAGATTATAAAATTCATCAAACAAAACGATGGAAAATCTGGAGTTATTTACTGCTTAAGTAGAAAAAAAGTTGAAGAAATTACTCAACTTTTACAAGTAAATGGAATCAATGCTATTCCTTATCATGCTGGTTTAGATGCTAAAACACGAAGCAAACACCAAGATATGTTCCTTATGGAAGATGCTAGTGTTGTAGTAGCTACTATTGCATTTGGAATGGGAATAGATAAACCAGATGTTCGTTTTGTTATACATTATGACATGCCAAAATCATTAGAAAGCTATTACCAAGAAACTGGTCGTGCTGGACGCGATGGTGGCGAAGGTATTTGTCTTGCTTTCTATGATTACAAAGACATAGAAAAATTAGAAAAATTCTTAGCAAGTAAACCTGTAGCAGAAAGAGAGGTTGGTATGCAATTATTATCTGAAGTTGTTGCTTATGCTGAAACATCTATGTCTCGTCGAAAATTTTTACTTCATTATTTTGGAGAAGAATTCGATGAAAAAAATGGTATAGGTGCCAATATGGACGATAATATGCGTAACCCTAAAAAAATGATTGAAGCAAAAGATGATGCTACAACTGCTTTAGATGTTATCGTTAAAACAAAACAAAAATTAAAATTAAATGATATTGTAAATGTTATAGTTGGTAAAGAAACTTCTATTACAAAATCACATAATTTAAATTTAGAAGCATTTTTTGGAATTGGAAAAGCCAAAGAAGATTATTATTGGAAATCTATTTTACGTCAATTAATTGTTCGTAACTTATTAGAAAAAGAAATAGAATCTTATGGTATTCTTAAAGTAACTAAGGATGGGCAGGAATTTATAAAAAATCCTACATCATTTGAAATTGCACAAGATATTGATTTTAAAAAATACCTTTCAGAAGGTAGTTTTGACAAACAAGAAACAACATCAACGCCAATTGCATTTGATGATGCTTTACTTAAACAATTAAAAGATTTACGTAAAAAAATTGCTAAAAAACATCAAATACCTCCATTTGCAGTATTCCAGGATTCTAGTTTAGATGATATGACAATGCAATACCCTACAACTATAAAAGAATTAACAAACGTTTATGGTGTGGGTGAAGGTAAAGCTCAAAAATTTGGTAAAGATTTTGTAGAGTTTATTGCAAAATATGTTCAAGACAATGATATCATTCGTCCTGAAGATATGGTAATCAAACAAGTTGCTGACAAATCAAGTCATAAAGTATACATTATTCAGTCTACAGACAGAAAATTAAACTTAGAAGATGTTGCAGCAGCTAAAAAAATGTCGATGAGTGATTTACTTTCAGAAATGGAAAGTATCGTTTACCAAGGAACTAAATTGAATATAAATTATTATATCGATGAAGTGCTTGATGAAGATCAGCAAGAAGAGATATATGAATTCTTGATGGAATCTGAATCTGACTCAATGTCTGCTTTACTTAAAGAATTTGGAGATGATTATGATGACGAAGAATTACGTCTTATGAGAATAAAATTCATTAGCGAAGTAGCAAATTAAACTAAATAAAAAAAAACAACTTACAGCCCAAAGTATTATTATCTTTGGGCTGTATTATTAAATAAATCACATGAACAACAAAGCAATTTTAATGATTTTAGATGGTTGGGGAATCGGACCAAATCCATCTGTTTCTGCTATAGCCCAAGCAAACACTCCATTTATAGATAACTGTTTCAAAAAATTTCCTAATTCTACATTAGATACTTTCGGATTAGCTGTTGGTTTACCTGAAGGACAAATGGGAAATTCTGAAGTTGGACACATGAATTTAGGTGCAGGACGTGTAGTTTTCCAAAACCTTGTTCGTATAAACATGGCTGCAGAGAATGGAACTTTACAAAATGAACCTATTTTAAAAGATGCTTTTCAATATGCATTAGATAATAATAAAAAAGTACACTTTATTGGGTTAGTTTCTAATGGTGGTGTTCATTCTCATATCAAACATTTAGAAGGATTATTAGATGCTGCTAAAAGTTCTGGATTAGATAAAAATGTATTTGTTCATGCTTTTACAGACGGACGTGATACTGATCCTAAATCTGGAGAAAAATTCATAGCACAATTAACAAATCACATGGCAAATTCTACTGGAGAAATTGCTTCTATTGTTGGTCGTTATTACGCAATGGATCGTGATAAACGTTGGGAACGTGTAAAATTAGCATACGATGCAATGGTAAATGCAGTTGGTACAACAACTACAGATCCTTTAGCTGCTATACAAAATTCATACAATGAAAATGTAACGGATGAATTTATCAAACCAATTATTGTTACGGATGAAAATGGTCAACCAAAAGCAAAAATTGAAAATGATGATGTTGTAGTTTGTTTCAATTTCCGTACTGATAGAGGACGAGAAATTACTGAAGTATTAACTCAACATGATTATCCTGAGTATGAAATGCACAAATTAAATTTAAAGTACATTACTTTAACAGAATATGATGCTACATACACTGGAGTTGCTGTAATTTTTGATGAAAAAAACATTGTAAATACATTAGGTGAAGTTATTGCAAATGCTGGTCGCAAACAAATTCGCATCGCAGAAACAGAAAAATATCCTCATGTAACTTTCTTTTTCAATGGTGGACGCGAAACTCCATTTGAAGGTGAAAACCGTATTCTTTGTGCTTCTCCTAGAGATGTTGCTACGTATGACTTAAAACCTGAAATGGCAGCCTATGATATCACGAATGCTATATTACCAGAAATAGAAAAAGAATCTGCAGATTTTATTTGTTTAAATTTTGCAAATACAGATATGGTTGGACATACTGGTGTTATGGAAGCTGCAATAAAAGCTGCTGAAGTTGTAGATTCGTGTGCAGAAAAAATAGTTAACCTTGCTATAGAGCACGGATATAATGTTGTTATTTTAGCAGACCATGGAAATTCAGATTTCATGCAAAACGAAGATGGTTCTCCAAATACACAACATACAACAAATCCAGTTCCTTTTATATTAGCACAAAAAGATATTGAATGGAATGTTTCTCATGGAAAATTAGGAGATATTGCTCCGACAATTTTAACATTAATGGGAATTGAAATACCATCAGAAATGACTGGAGATATAATTATTCAGAAAAAATAACCTAACCCTAATTACTATAATGCTAAATAAAATTATTGCTGTAGACTTTGACGGAACTATTGTGGATGATAAATATCCTGAAATAGGTAAAGCAAAAATTTTTGCTTTTGAAACAATGCGTCAATTACAATCAGAAGGATATCGCCTTATTTTATGGACTTACCGAAGCGGAAAGCACCTAGACGAGGCTGTTGAATTTTGTAGAAAAAATGGAATAGAATTCTATGCAATAAACAATAGTTTTGAAGAAGAAAATTTTGACAAAACAAAACAAAGTAGAAAAATAAATGCCGATATTTTTGTTGACGACAGAAATTTAGGTGGTTTTCCTGGATGGAGTGACGTTTATCAAATCATTACTAAAAAAATTGAATTGAGCGTTGATGCAAATGGAGAAAAAAAATCTACTAAGAAAAAGAAAAGAGGATTTTTCGGATTATGATACATTTAAAAAACAAACAAGAATTAGAGTTAATGTACCAAAGTGCTCAATTAGTTTCTAAAACACTGGGTATGTTGGCAAGCGAAATAAAACCAGGAATAACTACAAATCATTTGGATAAGTTAGGGGGCGAATACATTAGAGATCACGGAGGATATCCTGCATTTTTAGGAATGTATGATTTCCCTAAAAACTTATGTATTTCTCCAAATCAAGAAGTTGTTCATGGTATTCCTAACGATAAACCATTGCAAGAAGGAGACATTCTTTCTGTCGATTGCGGTGTTTACATGAATGATTTTTACGGAGATCATGCTTATACTTTCGCTGTTGGTGAAATAGATGCAGAAACTGAAAAACTTTTACGAATTACAAAAGAATCTCTATATAAAGGAATAGAGCAAATGAAAAAAGGTAATCGTATTGGAGATATAGGTTATGCTATTCAACAATATTGCGAAAAAGAAGGTTATGGTATCGTTCGTGAATTAGTTGGACATGGTCTTGGAAGAAAAATGCACGAAGAACCTCAGGTTCCTAATTATGGTCGTCGTGGTTCTGGAAAAAAGATTGAAGAAGGAATGGTTCTAGCTATTGAACCTATGGTTAACCTTGGAACAGAAAAAGTATTTTTTCATTCTGATGGTTGGACTGTAACAACAAGAGATGAGAAAAATTCTGCTCATTTCGAGCATGATGTTTGTGTTGTTGATGGTGAACCAAAATTACTTTCTACTTTCCAATACATCTATGATGCTTTAGGGATTACATCCGACGAAGAAAAACCTTTTTTATTTAAACCATAATAAAAACTTTTTGTGAAAAAGCTTTTAAAAAAAATAATGAATATTCTACCACGTCCATTATTAATACAAGGTAGTTATATCATACGACCAATTTTAGTCTGGTTTATGAAAGGAAATAGATTTGTAGATCCAATTGATGGACAAGGATATTACAGTCTTTTACCTTATGGATACGAAAAACAAAGAGATAATGTTCTTTCTCCAAGTACATTTTCATTGGAACGTCACCGTTTAATGTGGTTGTATCTTAAAAACAAAACATCTTTCTTTACAGAGAAAGCAAAAGTTTTACATGTTGCTCCAGAACAATCTTTTGTGAAGCGTTTTCGTGACATGAAAAATTTGGAATATGTAACATGTGATATCGAATCTCCTTTGGCTGATGTTAAAGCAGATTTATGTGATTTACCATTTGGTGATGATACTTTTGATATCATATTTTGTAACCATGTTTTAGAACATATTGAAGATGATCACAAAGCAATGAGTGAACTATTTCGTGTTATGAAACCTGGGGGATGGGGAATTTTTCAAGTTCCTATCTCTTACCAAAGAGAAGTTACTTATGAAGATCCTACAGTTACAACAAAAGAAGAACGTAAAGAAAAATTTGGTCAATATGACCATGTTCGTGTTTACGGTTTAGATTATTACAATCGACTAGAAAAAGTTGGTTTTATTGTAGAAAAAGTAGACTATACAAAGGAAATATCTCCAGAAGATGTAAAGAAATTCTGCCTAGAAAAAGGTGAAATTTTACCACTTGTTAGAAAACCAATCCAATAATTCAGTTAATTATTCTAAAAAGGGAAAATAAAAAAATAAAAAAGAGTTCGATGAATCGAACTCTTTTTTTATGAATTGAATTATAGATGTATAATTAATTTTTGGGCAATCACTTCGTGCCACGCTTTCCATTTCAATCTTTTCTAATTGGTAATTCAGCTGAAATCGAAATGCATCTTATTAGAAAAGGATTTCCATTGCAATCGTTATTGCATACAAAACTTGTAGTAATCCGTAACAAAAGAAAAACACAAACCTGATTTATACAACAAAAGCAACCTTTTATAGAAGTTACTTTTGTTGTATACTTTGAGATAACTACTCGGGAAAAAAGTAACATTATATGTTACGTATTATTCCAAAAATATATATCATCTATTTTGCAAATCGTTTCTTGCGAAGCCAAAATCCAATCCCTCCCAATAGAATAATAATAGCACTTGGAACAAGAATATTTATTATTTGCCAAGTAGACTTTTCTTGTAAAACGACTGTCTCACTAAGCAATGGAATTTCTAATTTACGGTTTCTTAAAGCTAGAAAATCTGCATCTCCTAATAAATAATCCATTGCGTTCATTGCAAATGTTTGATTTGCATACGTTTTTGGTTTACCATCAGGATTATCTGGACGAACAGAAAATTTATTTTCACCTAATTGCATTGGTATTCCTCGCCAAAGAGAATTTTTTAAAACATCCCCATCAGAAATTACAATCATTTTTCCATCGGTTGTTTTTGCTTTAAAGTTTGGAAATTCTTTTCGCTCATATCGCATTGAATAGGCTGAGTTAAAATTACCTTCTAGCAAAACAGCCATAGGAATTTTTCCCATTTTGTATTCTTCTGTATCGTTAATATCAACTTCATTTAGTTCAATAAAATTTAATGCAGGCTTAAGAGTTGTTTGAGGAGATGTACTCAACAACACTGTTTGTTTTACATTCGGATTTTTTAATAATTCTATTGGGTTTGCAAACTGAAATAACACAGGATCTATTGAGCTTGTAATAGGATTTTCTTCTCCTTTTACACCCAATTCAAAATAAGGCCAAGTATAATAATTATAACTTGTATTTCCAGCAGTTTCTCCATCTGCCAAAACAATTTGAGCTCCGTTTAAATCTTTTATAACAGCAGGATGAATACGAACTCCATAATTAAATAAAAAGTCATTTATCTTTAAATCTCTTGGAAATGCAACAATTTTTCCACTACGGAAAATAGAATCCATATCTGCATCAACCGTTTCTAAAGCCATCAATAGTTTACCACCATTCATTACATATTGGTCTAAAACTAATTTATCCATATCTGTGAACGGCAAAGTAGGTTTTGCATCAATTAAGGCATCAAATCGCTTTAAACTATCTAAATCTGATGGTTGCAATGTAAAAGATTTATTTGCAATTGGGTTAAGATAAATTTCTACATCATATTTTTCTGACAAAGCACGACCAAGTCCTTGGATATTAGCTTCAGGTAATTCATCATGATGAACAATGAAACCAATTCTTTTACGATTGAAATTGGTTGCTTTTTGTATTTTTTCTGCAAATAAATATTCTAACTTTTCTGTAGAAGCAATTGCTAATTCATCAAAAGAAATAGATGGATCATTGACCAATACTTCCATGAAAGTAGATTTACCTCCGTAAGTTATTTTTGCATAAGGATAAACATTTAATACTCCTTTATCTGTTTTAATAGGAACAGGAGCTAACTTATTTTCTTGTAATTCTGCTTGACCTAAATCTACAGGATCAATAAAAGAGTAAGAAATATTATTATTCTTTTCTCGAAGTTCATCCAATAAAAACTGAATTTCGTTTTTTAATATTCTATAATCTCCTGTTAAATCTCCTCCAAGTAGAACTTCTATTTTTAAAGGTTGTTTTACATTTTCTACTAATTTTTCTGTAGTTGATGTTAGCGTAAAACGTTTGTCCTTTGTCATATCAATTCGTGTATAAACGAATTGACCAATAATAAAAATAGCTATTAACGCTATGAAAATAATAAGGCTTGATTTATTTAATTTCTTCATGGCACTATTTTTTATTTTCAAGATTAATAATAGTTAATTGACTTAAAATTGCAATCAATACTATAAAATAAAGCAAATCACGAGTATCTATAATTCCTTTTAAAAACTGATTATAATGTGTGTAACTTCCTATTTTTTGAACATAAAAATCTAATGTTCCTAATAAATTATAAGAAGCTAAACCTTCAAAACCATAATAAAATATGAAGCAACAAAATACAGCGAAAACATAGGCTAATACTTGATTTTTAGTAATAGAAGATGTAAATAATCCGATTGCTGCAAATAAGCTTCCAAGAAAAAATAAACCAATATAACCTGATAGAATTGTGCCATAATCCAGTTCTTGTTCTGGTATTAAAAATTCTTGTAAAGTTATTGTGAATAAAAATGTTGACAGTAAACAAAAAATAATAACTGATAATACAGCAAAGTATTTACCTAAAACGATTTGGTTATTTTTTATTGGTAAAGTAAATAACCATAATAAGGTTCCGTTCGCTTGCTCTTCTGCAATCAATTTCATTGTAAGAGCCGGAATTAAGAATAAAAATATCCATGGAGCAATAAAGAAAAAGCTACTTAGAGAAGCATTTCCTGTATTGAAAACATTATATTCATTATCAAAAAACCAAAGGAATAACACTGAAACAACAACAAATGTTAGTGCTGATAAATAAGCTGTAAAACCAAGATAAAAATTGGAAAATTCTTTTTTAAAGATTGTCCACATATTATTTTTTATTATTTCTATTTATTAAACGAACAATAAGCATAAGTATTACACCAGAACCAAAGAAACTTACTATAGACCAATACCAATCTTTTGCAAAATCTGTTTTTTGTATAACAGCAAATACAATTGTAAATAGAAGAATTGTAGCAACTTCGTTCATCATTCTAAGTTGAACAGAAGTATATTTATAAACATTTTTTTGAATTTGTTTTAATGTTCGCCAACACCAAAGGTGATAAATTAATAAAACACTTACCATTCCTAGTTTACTTTTCATCCAAGGAAGCTGTAACAAAGATGGATTTTTTAACAACATATTAATTCCCATTGTCGCTAAAATAACAAGAGCTGGAGCAGTAATTACATTCCACAATTTTTTTTCCATGTATGTATATTGCTCTTGTAAAATTGTTCTTTTAGGCTCATCCATTTTTTGTGTTTCGGTATGATAAATCATCAACCTAACAATATAAAATAAACCAGCAAAGTAACTAACTACAAAGATGATATGTATTGCTTTGTATATTAAATAATTATATGTCATTTTATTTATAATTCTTTTTCGTCCTACTTTTTTCTAGCGTTAATTTTCAAATTCAATTGTAATTGTATCTCCTTTTTTCAATCCCATCAATTTATTTGCTCCTCCAGAAATAACTGGATTACTTTTGTAGAGTGTTACTTCAAGAAAATCTGCAGAGTTAAATAAACATAAAGTTCTACCAAAAGCTTGGACTTCTTTACTAAAGTCCTGAACAACTTCGTTATAATGTTGGTAAATTATATTAATATCTGTAATTGAAAAATCTTTTTGACGTAATAGTATTTTGTAATCTCTATCTTTTGCAATTTCTTCAAAAAAAGATTTAGAGATATTGGTTACTACATTTCCAAAATGATCAATATAAATAACATTACCCGTTATAAATTTATCATCTCTATAAATTGGTTTTAATTCATTCAGCTGTCTTAATTCTGTTCTTTTATTTCCTAAAATAGCAGGTAAACCTCCTCTTGCCAAATGGCAAGCAATAGGTACAAAACAATTTTTCATAGGAAATAAACTCTCCATTCCTTCAGGATATGCGGTTACTTCATAAATTTCTTCTGTCTCTGTGTTTTGGTAAATCAATGATAGAATTCCATTATCTGCACAAACAAAATAGTGTCCGTTTATAAAAGCACAAATTGGTTTCTGAAATGGTGTATTAAGAGCATTTACACCTATGATATGAATTGTTCCTTTGGGAAACTCATCATAAGTGTTACGAATGACATAAGCAGCTTCTGATAAATCATAAGGATTGATATTATGGGAAATATCAACAATTGTAACATCGGCCAACTCTTTTAGAATTGCGCCTTTTACGCTAGAAACAAAGTAATCTTTGAGACCAAAATCCGATGTTAATGTAATAATTGCCATTATTCTGTAATAATTAGCAAATATATTGTTTATTTTTGTGTATGTGAACCAAAAATACAAACACATTTGACAGAAATTAATATAGAACTAGCAGAAATTAGTGCACAAGATTTTTATGGTGCTAATAATGAACATCTGAAAAGGATAAAAGAATATTATCCTAAATTAAAAATTATTGCTCGAGGAAGACAATTAACAGTATTTGGAAATGAGGACGTTCTGAAAGTTTTTGAACAAAAAATACAGAAAATAATTCATCATATTCAAAAATTTAATCATCTTTCTGATAGAGAATTGGAAATTATTATGACTGAAGACAATCATGAAATGCTTCAAATGAAAAAAGAAGATACAATTATTGTTCATGGTGTGAATGGAAAAATGATAAAACCACAAACTCCAAATCAGCATAAACTTGTTCAGACTGTTTACGATAAAGATATGGTTTTTGCAATTGGACCTGCTGGTACAGGAAAAACATATACTGCGGTAGCTTTAGCTGTACAAGCATTAAAAAATAAAGAAGTACGAAGAATTATAATGACTCGTCCTGCTGTTGAAGCTGGAGAAAATCTTGGTTTTCTTCCTGGTGATATGAAAGACAAACTAGATCCTTATTTACAACCTTTGTATGATGCTTTGAGAGATATGATTCCTTTCGAAAAATTATCTACTTACACAGAAAAAGGTGTAATTGAAGTTGCTCCATTAGCATTCATGCGAGGAAGAACATTGGACAATGCATTTGTTATTTTGGATGAAGCACAAAATACAACTTATGCTCAAATGAAAATGTTTTTAACAAGAATGGGTAAACATTCGAAATTCATCATTACAGGTGATCCAGATCAAGTAGATTTACCACCAAAACAAAAATCTGGTTTACGAGAAGCTTTAACAATTTTAAGTGGCGTAAAAGATATTGGTATGATATATTTGGACGATAAAGATGTTGTAAGACATAAAATTGTTCGAGAAATATTAAAAGCTTACAAGACAAGCGAAGATAAAGAACGTAAAAAAATTGATATTAAATAATAATAAAACAGCTAAACTCATTAAGATTTAGCTGTTTTTTTTATTTATTCTATTGATTTATTTTCATCATGCCTATCCTCTACTGATTTATCTTCAGAAGAACTGGATATCCTAACGAAATTTC
>DJDD01000131.1:86059-111592 GCA_002430925.1 Flavobacteriales bacterium UBA5933 | reverse complement strand
CATCCTTTTTAGATTGGATAGCTCGACTTGGTCATTGCATTTCGGCTTCGCTCAATGATCAATCCGAAATGTAATCACCAACTAGAAATGCAATAACCAATCTAAAAAGATATAGCGTAAAAGCACGGTGCGAAGCAATTGCCCAAGAAAATAAATATAATTAAAAAAAGTTAAAACAGCTTTTGTATTAATAATCTAGTGATAAAAAAGCAGAGTCCGATTAAAAATCGGACTCTGCTATATTTTAATTATATATCTTTCTTTTCAAGATAAACGACTTTTTTAGTTTCAAAAAAATCTTCTTCAAAAAAGTTTTGTATATCAAACAATACAGCTTTTGGAAAATCGGCTAATTCCTCTGATAAATCTCCTCCTTTTAGATATAATAATCCGTTTGGAAAAGGATTTATAGATTCTTTTTTGAATTTACCTCTTATCCAACCAGCGAATCTTGGCATAGCAGTTACAGCTCTAGAAACTACGAAATCATATTTATCTTTTATTTCTTCTGCTCGTTTTTGTTCTGCTTTTACATTCGTTAAACCAAGTCCATCTGCAACCCCTTGTACAACTTTTATTTTTTTACCGATAGAATCTACCAAATGAAAATTGACATTAGGAAATAATATTGCCAAAGGAATACCTGGTAATCCTCCTCCTGTACCAACATCTAAAACATCAGAACCATCAGCAAATTCCATTACTTTGGCTATCGCTAAAGAATGTAATATATGATTCACATAAATTTCGTCGATATCTTTACGAGAAACAACATTTATTTGGTCATTCCATTCTTTATACAAATCACCAACTTTAGAAAATTGTTCTATTTGCTTTTCTGATAAATTAGGAAAGTATTTTAAAATTATATCAATCATTAAATTAAATTATTTCTGAAACACGAGCGCAAATATAATCTAATATCTTTGTATCGTCTTCTGTAAATGGATTTATTGTATGAGAATCAATATCTATTTGACCAACATTTTCTCCGTCTTTAAAAATCGGAACTACAATTTCTGCTTTTGTTTCTATAGAACAAGCTAAATAATTATCTTGTGCATAAACATCTGGTACAACAAACGTTTCGTTAGATTCTGCCACTTGACCACAGATTCCTTTTCCATAAGGAATAATTGTATGATCTGTTTCTGCACCTACGTAAGGTCCAAGTTTCAACTCATTTTTATCTCCATTCTTAAAATAAAAACCTACCCAATTGTAATAAGAAATTTCATCACTTAATAATTGACAAATTTTCTGAAGTTTATCTTCTGTTGAAAAATTACCATCAATAATTACATCAACTCTTTTATTTAATTCTTGCATTATTCTCTTGTATAAAAAAACAAATTTATTGATTAATCATTACTTAATCAAAAACATGATGTTTTTGATTTATATTTGTTAAATACTTTTTTATAAAAAATGAAAGAATTTAAACCACTTATCCTATTTCTTGCCCGTTTCCTTGGAACTTATATTTTATTAAGTTTCATCTATAAACTTTATTTAGACCAATATATTCCTTTCAACAATCCAGATCCCTTTACAAAATTTACGTCAGATACAACAGCATTTGTACTCAATAAAACAGGACAGATTGCTTATTCAAACATCGCGATTAACCAACCTTGGATGCACTTAACACTAAATGGTAAAATAGCATCAATTATAAATGAAGGTTGTAATGCCATTTCTGTCGCAATTATTTTTGTTTCGTTTATTATTGCTTTTTACACAAAAGCCAAAGAAACATTTTTATTTACAGTTATTGGATTACTCTTATTATTTGTAATGAATATTTCTCGCATCGCATTGCTGAATTATATTTTTAGATATCATTATAAGGAATATGGAAAAATTGCTCATGATTATTTTTTTCCAGCCATAATATATGGTTCTATCGTTGTTCTTTGGATTGTTTGGATTAAGTTTTTTGTAGCTAAAAAAAATATAAAAAATGCCAAATAAATATTTACGATACACGATTACTATTCTGCTTATTTTTGGTTTAATCTTAGTCAGAAAATATGAAGACATTTTATTTTATGATCCTTTCTTAATTTATTTTCAAAAAGAAGATTATTCAAGATTCCCATCAATTAATTTTAGTCAATTAAACATCAGTATTCTTTGTAGATATTTTATAAATTCTGTGTTGACATTATTAATTATTAGAATACTATTCTGGAAAAAAATGTATTTAAAATTCTCTGTCATTGTGTTGTTAATAACTCTAATTATTTTGCTCCCTATTTATAATTATCAAATTACAACCAAATTATCATCAGGGCAATTAGTTTTTTTCTACATCCGTAGATTTCTAATACAACCCATGTTTTTTTTAATACTGATTCCTTGTTTTTATTACCAAGAACTACAAAATAAAAAAGCGATTGAAAATTAATTTTCAATCGCTTTTTTTTATTCATTTATCAATCTTATAATCCAGAATTATCTCTGTTTAATGATTGTTCTTTTGCAAATAATTCTTGAGCTTTTTGTTCAGCTATTTTTTGTTTTTGTTCATCAACAATTCTAGCATTTTCTTTTTTCTCAGCTTTTACTTTGTAAAGCCATCCCAAGAAACCTCCTATAATAAATCCAATACCTGCTCCTCCTGTAATTCCTACTAAAAATTCTTTCGTAGTAAATAATCCAGAAAAATCAAGACTTGTAAAATAACAAATTACAGCGCTAATAGCTAGTAATAAAAATCCAATGATTGTAGTGTAAGTCATAGTTGTTTTGTTTTGTTTTGTTTTGTTTTGTTTTATTATTAAAATAAATCGTGGTTGATACGTTGACGTACTGCTTCATATAAAATTGCTCCACAAGCAACAGATACATTCAATGAAGCTGTTTGTCCAGTCATAGGCAATTTAATAATTTTATCTGAGATTTTCAAAATAGAATCAGAAACACCATCTTCTTCACTACCCATAACTATAGCTGCAGGTACCGAGAAATCGGCATCGTAAATAAATTCGGCAGATTTTTCTGAAGCACTAAAAACTGAAATTCCAGCCGATTGTAAGTACTTAATAACGTTTATTAAGTTTCCTTCTTTACAAACTGGTATATTATATAATGCCCCTGTAGATGTTTTTATAGCATCTGCATTTACAGAAGCCGAACCTTTTGCTGGGATTATAATTGCATCTACACCAACACATTCTGCTGTACGTGCAATTGCTCCAAAGTTTCTTACATCAGATACTCTATCTAAAATTAAAAGAAAAGGTGTTTTTCCTTTTTCCCAAATTTGAGGTAATACATTTTCTATAGAATCAAATTCTATTGGAGAAATAAATGCATAAACTCCTTGGTGATTTTTCCCAGTAAAACGGTTTAGTTTTTCTAAAGGAACATAACTTACAGGAATTTCATATTCAGTAACCAATTTTCTTAGTTCCGAAAAGATTTCTCCTTGTAAACCTTTTTGAATAAAAATTTTATCGATTGTTTTCCCTGCTTCAATCGCTTCTATTACTGGTCTTAAACCAAATATTCCTGCTTCGTTTTTCATAATGCAAAGATAATATTTTTATTTATAGCCCACTAAATCATTTTGTATAATAACATTAAGTATTAAAAATAATCTTTTTAGGGCAATCACTTCGTGCCACGCTTTCCATTTCAATCTTTTATAAACAAACAGTTTGTTTATAAAAGGATTTCCATTGCAATCGTTATTGCAAAAGAGACAAAAAATTATAAACTACTTAGAATTAAATTTACAGAGAAGAAATAGAATATTTTTTTGAAAATATAAAAACTTCGTATGTATCCTGAAAAAAAGTGTTTTTCACGAAACTGATTAGCTAGCAACAGCAATCTTGTAAAGTTGCTTTTGCTAGATACTTTAAAATAACTACTCGCAAAAAATAACCTGAAAGGTTATGAATCAATTCAAAAAAAACAATAATTATTTTCTGTTTCTATCTTTTAATTGTTGGATGTAAATTGGAATACTTAAATAAAGCATACTTCCTAATATAATTAATGTAATTAGTGAGATTAAATTAATTTTTAGATGTATGATTTTTGAGACAAAAACAATGATTAAAAGAATATTAAAGAATGTTCTAAAATAGAAATGTTGTGTTATTTTTTTTCCTAAACCAGATTTACCATAGGATGCAATAAACATAAAAATAACTAAAATAGAAAGTATAAGACTGAATTTCATTCTAAAAAAAAACACTAAATTTGAGGCTTTAAATATACTATCAAAATGCAACAATATCACGATTTATGTAAAAAAGTATTAACAGAGGGTTCTTTTAAAGAAGATAGAACTGGAACTGGAACTAAAAGTATTTTCGGATACCAAATGCGTTTTGATTTATCAGAAGGTTTTCCTTTAGTTACTACAAAAAAACTTCATTTAAAATCTATCATTTACGAACTATTATGGTTTTTGAAAGGAGATACTAATATTAATTACCTTACAGAAAATGGTGTAAGAATTTGGAATGAATGGGCTGATGAAAATGGAGATTTAGGACCTGTTTATGGTCACCAATGGCGCTCTTGGGGAAAACAAAATGGCGAAACTATTGACCAAATAAAAGTTGCCATAGATCAAATTAAAAATAATCCTGATTCTCGTAGAATTATTGTTTCTGCTTGGAATGTTGGCGAATTAGATCAGATGGCATTAGCTCCTTGTCATGCATTTTTTCAATTTTATGTGAATGATGGTAAATTATCTTTACAGTTGTATCAAAGAAGTGCTGATATTTTCTTGGGTGTTCCATTTAATATCGCTTCTTATGCTTTGTTACAAATGATGGTTGCACAAGTTTGTGATTTACAAGTAGGAGATTTTGTTCATACTTTTGGTGATGCACATATTTACAAAAATCATTTTGAGCAGGTAGAATTACAATTGACGAGAGAACCTTTCCCTCTTCCTACAATGAAAATTAATCCAGATGTTAAAGATATCTTTGATTTTAAGTTTGAAGATTTCGAATTGGTTAATTATGAAGCTCACCCCCATATAAAGGGAGCTGTAGCGATATAAAATGAAGAAATTTTATTGCATTTTACATAACTTAAGATATTAATCACATTTAATTAACAGTCTTTCAGTTACATATTTTTTATATTTGAGAATAACCAAAAATATTAAATTATGAAAACGAATAGACTTTCACCCGCTTTAGAAAAAGCTTTAAACGATCAAATCACTCTTGAAGCTTATTCTTCTCAAGTATATTTAATGTTATCTTGTTGGGCAGATGAAAATTATTTAGATGGTGTTTCTAAATTTATGATGAAACACTCTGCTGAAGAAAGATTACATATGGCAAAAATAATTGAATATGTACAAGAGCGTGGAGGTGTTGTTGAAATAGAAGCAATAGATAAACCAGCTGAAAAACCTGCTAACATTTACGAATGTTTTGAAGCAGTATATAAGCAAGAAGTTTTAAATACAGAAGCTATTTATAAAATTGTAAAACTTAGTTTTGATGACCAAGATTGGGCTACATGGAATTTCTTACATTGGTTAGTAGCAGAACAAAGAGAAGAAGAAAAATTAGCCTTAGAATTATTAGAAAAAGCAAAATTAGCTGGTGGAGCAAAAATGACTGACACAGCTAAATTTGAATTAAATAAATTAATTGCAAATACAAGTCAATCTTTTCCTACAGCAGACGAAGTTGATCCACTTGCATAAATTATAATAGACTGTATAAAAAAGAGGAGTTAATTTTAATTGACTCCTATTTTTTTATGTACTATTTTAAAAAAAACGTCAATAACTTAAAATAGAATCTACTTTTTATAGACTTTTTTGTAACTTTTCCTGAAATTTTACAACAAATACAGAAAAAATATATTTCAGATGAAAAAAAGAATTCTTTGGCTTTCATCAGCCTTTATTATATCAAGCTTTGCTCATGCACAAGTAATGACCTCTCCTCCTAGTTACTCAGAAAATCAAAAAAATCCTTTAGATATTTATCGTGCTGAAGCAGAAAGAATCAATAATCTTGTTCACACAAAATTAGATTTAAAATTTGATTATAATAAAGAACAAGTTTTAGGTGAAGAATGGGTGACATTAAAACCTCATTTTTATGCGACTTCTAATGTTGTATTAGATGCTAAAGCAATGATTATTCATGAAGTTGCCTTGGTTAATGGAAATTCTAAAAAGAAACTTAACTATAAATATGATGATTTACAATTAAACATCGATTTAGGTAAAGAATATAAAAAAGATCAAGAATATACACTTTATATCAAATATACAGCTCGTCCGAATGAAGTAAAACAAGAAGGAAGTGCTGCTATTAATGATGCAAAAGGTGTTTATTTTATAAACCCACGAGGAGAACAAGCAAATTATCCTACACAAATATGGACACAGGGAGAAACAGAATCTTCTTCTTGTTGGTTCCCTACAATAGATAAAACAAATCAAAAAACATCAGAAGAAATTACATTAACTTATCCTGATAAATATGTTTCTTTATCAAATGGTTTACTAAAATCTACAAAGAAAAATTCTGATGGAACAAAAACCGACTATTGGAAGTTTGATAAAAAACATGCTCCATACTTATTCTTTTTCGGAATTGGAGATTATGCAATTATTAAAGATAAATGGAAAAACATAGATGTAGATTACTATGTAGAACCAGCATATAAAGATGTTGCAAAACAAATTTTTGGAAACACTCCAGAAATGATTCAATTTTTCTCTGATAAATTAGGGTATGCTTATCCATGGGAAAAATATTCTCAAATGACAGCTCGCGAATATGTATCTGGAGCTATGGAGAATACAACAGCTACTCTTTTCCATGATGGAGTACAACAAAAAGCTGGACAATTAGTCGACGAAAATACAGCAGAATATGTTGTTGCTCACGAATTATTTCACCATTGGTTTGGAGATTTGGTAACTGCTGAAAGCTGGGGAAATCTTACGGTAAATGAATCTTTTGCTAATTATTCTGAATATTTATGGTTTGAACATAAATATGGAAAAGAAAAAGCAGATGAGCATAGATACGATGAAATGGCTGGTTACAAACATGGCGATGGACCTACAAAAAATTTAGTTCGTGTTCATTACAATTCTCGCGAAGATATGTTTGATGGTGTTTCTTACAACAAAGGAGGTTTAATACTACATATGTTAAGAAATTTCTTAGGTGATGAAGCTTTCTTTAAAGGATTATCTAAATATTTAAAAGATAATGAATATGGAAAAGCTGAGGCTGCACAATTACGTATCGCATTAGAAGAAGTTTCTGGAAGAGATCTTAATTGGTTTTTCAATCAATGGTATTTTGATAATGGACATCCAAAATTAACAACAGTATCTGAATACAACCCTACAACTAAAAAAGTAAAAGTTACTGTAAAACAAGATCCAGCTAAATTATTTGAATTCCCTTTTGCTATTGATGTTGTAGTTAATGGAAAAACAACTCGTCAACAAGTTTGGGTTGCAAAACAAGCTGATAATGCTTTTGAATTTGATGCTTCTAAAAAACCAGATGTTGTAATTCCTAATGCTGATCAGGTTTTATTAGCTGATATTGATGATAAAAAACCTGTTGAAGATTTTATAGCACAATACAAAGCTGGAAAAGGAAACTATACAACACGTGTTTTAGCTATAAATGCAATGGCAGATGCACAAGCTACAAATCCTAAAGCTGCTGAAGCTTTAATTGAAGCTTTAAATGATCCTTATGATGGTTTACGTATTTATGCAATTCATAAATTAGATTTAGAATCTAAAACTATTGTTGATAAAGCTGAGAAAAAATTAAAAGAACTTGCTGCTAATGATCCTAAAACATTAGTTCAAGCTGCTGCTTTAAATGCTTTGAATGAAGCTAATATTTATGATGAAGCTATTTTTGAGAAAGCTTCAAAAAGTCCTTCTTTCTCTGTACAAGGAGCTGCTTTAACAGGAATTATAAAAAAGAATCCTAGTAAAATTGATGAACTTACTAAAAATGTAGATGATTTAGTTATAAAAAATTCTCGTGATTTAGTTGCTGCTTTAGCTCCAACATGGATTAAAAATAATCAACTTGACAAAGCTCCATTATTAGCAGAAGAAGCTGCTTTATATGAGTTTATTAAATTTCAAGATCCAGAAAAAGGTAAAGTTGCAGAACAAGCTTTTAATTGGATAATGACAACAGATTCTCCAGAAGCTACAGCAAAAGTTGCTAAAATACTTTCTCAATATTATTCTTATTTAAAAGAACAAAATCCTCAAGCTGGTGTTGCACTTAAAAATACAGCAGAAAAAGGAGTTCAACTAAAAACTGATTTTTCAAAAACTAAAAAATCAGCAACCTTAGTTAAACAAGTTGAAGAGTTACAAGCTGCTTTAAGTAAAATGAAATAGTCTAATAAAATTCATTATATTTGTTAAGCTATCCTCATAGAGGATAGCTTTTTTTACCTTATAACGTATGATAAATATAGTAGTAGCAAAAGCAAGTAATAATGTAATTGGAGCAAAAAATGATTTAATTTGGCATTTACCTAATGACTTAAAACATTTTAAAAATTTAACTTCTGGTCATCCAATTATAATGGGAAGAAAAACGTACGAATCACTTGGAAAACCATTACCAAATCGTACAAATATTGTAATAACAAGAGATTCTAATTGGACATCTGATGGAATAGTCAAAGAAAATTCTCTTGAAAAAGCAATAGATACTGCTCTAAAAATTGATGAAGATATCTACATTATTGGTGGAGGAAATATCTATAAACAAGCAATGGAATTTACTGATATTTTATTCATTACTGAAGTTCATCATGAATTTGATGGCGACACTTATTTCCCTGAAATAGATACTGATGATTGGGAAGAAATTAAAAGAGAGAACTTCAAAAAAGACGAAAAACATCCATTTGCTTATTCATTTGTTACTTATCAAAAAGTAAAAGAAAATAATAGAATATAAGACTATCTATATAAAGCATTAAAGATTATGAAAATTATTAAAGGTAATTTATTTCGTCATCGCCAATGCAAGTATGGTAATTTTGAATTACAACCTGATAAAGATTGGAGTATATCATATTCCTTTATTGATTATGAATCTGGTTTATTAATTGTTAGCACAAATGACGACAATAAAAACCATTGGGAGAATCTTGGTTATAATGGTAGGCAAATTCCATCAAAAAAATATGTTATAGATTTAGATAATTTAAAAATACTTTCTGCTAAAGAATGGAGCGCATTTTTTAATTATGAATCTAAAATTAGTTATAGTTCAGATAATAAATTTAAATTAACAACACAAAGAATACATCATCCAGAAGATAATATAGATACTATTCAAGAAAAATTAGAATTTATAGAATCTGGTCATATTTCTACCTCAGAAAGTTTAGCTTTCTCTGATCAAAAAAGAGAAAATTTACTAGAGAAAACTATTAGAATGATTGAAGAAAATCAAGAGAAAAAAAAAACGATTAGAAATTAAATTAACTTTAAATGAATTCTATCTCAAAGAATTAAATTCATTAAATGAAAAAGATATTATTTTTAATTATATAAATAACGACTCTTGTTATCAATTAAACTTTATCGCTAATGAATTTATTTTATCTAAAGCAATACTGACAACAGAAAAAAATGAATACGATCAATACGATTTTAAGTTTTACAAAGAATTTAAAAATATGGAAGATTTTTGGGATTATTTTTCAGAAACTAACAGTTGGTTTATTGATTATTCCATTTTATATCATTCAAATAATAAACCTCATCTTTTAGCCAAATTTATAATTCCTTTTTTCAATCAACTGAGAAAAAATCATCAGTTCACTTTTGAAGATTATCATAAAATTAATCAATGGCAAAATCTTATCTGGAATGATGAATATAGAGCTACCGAAAATAAACAATGGTGTTCTCTTTGTAAAAAAGAGGTAGATTATTCTCCTCGTTACCCTAAATATATTTGTAACGAATGCTCATCAAAAGATAAGTTTGATATAAATGGAAATCTTGTCGAGTTTTCTAATTTAGGAATATCAGGAGGATTAAAAATTACTCGTTATATAAATCAAACAATCGAAGAAGATGATTCTCAATTTATGTGTGATTGTACTATTGAAAATAAACTTTTTTTTGTGCACGAAGCAAGATTTGGTGGAATTGTCATTCAATTAAAAAACTAAATAAAAATGAAAAAAATTCTCGTAATTATATTATTTTTCATAATCGGATTTAATTTAAATGCTCAATCCAATTATACAATTGAAAATAAATTTGAAGAAATTTTAAATCATTCCAATGTTAAAGGATCAATTCTAATTTTAGATTATCAAAATAATCAATATTATTCTAACAATTTTAATTGGGCTAATACTGGATTTATACCTGCATCCACATTCAAAATACCAAATTCTATTATCGGATTAGAATTAAACATTTTGAAAGATGAAAACACAATTTTTAAGTGGAATGGAGAAAAAAGAGCAATGTCTATTTGGGAAAAAGATTTAACTTTAAAAGAAGCTTTCAGTCTTTCTTGCGTTCCTTGTTACCAAGAATTAGCTCTAAAAATAGGATATGATAGAATGTTAAAATCATTAAAAAAACTAAATTATAATCACATGGTTTTTGATAAAAAAACAATTAATAATTTTTGGTTAACTGGAGATTCTAAAATATCACAAATGGAACAAATAGATTTTTTAAAGAGATTATATTTTTCTAAACTACCAATAAAGAAAAAAACACATGATATTCTAAAAAACATAATGATTAGAGAGCAAAATAATGAATATATATTAAGTGGAAAAACTGGTTGGGGAATTATTAAAAATAAAAATATTGGTTGGTATGTTGGTTATTTAGAAAAAGATAAAAACGTTTACTTTTTTGCTTTAAATATCAATTCAACAAACCACACAAATATGGATAATTTTGCTCAAATAAGAATTGAGGCTATAAAAGAAAGCTTTAAAATTTTAGATATTCTTCAAAAATAAAAAAGAAAGTGTTTTCCTAAAACACTTTCTTTTTTAATTATATCATTACTTTTTTATAAAATTAAATATTTGATTAGCTTCTACAGAACCTTTTTTTACTGTAACAAATTTTTTATCCTTATCAAATAAATAAAATGTAGGAATAGAAGTTGGTTGAAAAATAGGTGCAAATTCATAATTCGAATCATACAATAATTCTACATTTTTATTATCTAAAAATTTTGGAGCATGCTCTTTTAAAAATGGAATTACATCTTTTGCTTCATATTCAGAAACTAAAATAATCTGTACATTTTTTAAATACTCATCATAATTATTATTAAAATGATTCAAAGCTAATTGACAATGAATACACGTTGGTGAAAATAATACGATTAATGTTTGTTTACCTTTTTTTATCTCTTTAGAATCAAATATTCCATCAGATTGCATTTTTACAAATGAAAATTCAGGAATTGTTTTTAAAGTACCATTGTTTTCTTGAGCAAAAGTCATAACAGAAAACAAAACGAAAACGAATGTTGCAAATAATTTTTTCATTATATATTGATAATTTCAATGGAGTGAAGTTAATGTATTTATTTTAAAATCTAATTGATCGTTTTAAATAAATAAATCCGTTATTAATTAAAACAACGGATTTATCTTTATGAGAAGATTTGTAAATAATGAGATTATAGTTTAAATATAACTTGTCCTGCCATATTAAATGGATCTATTTGGTTGATATAACCTCCTCTATAATAAGAATTATAGCCTATTTCGTTTGTTATATTATTAATAAATATACGGAAATCAAAACGTTTTAATGAATATCCAACTTGAGCATTCAAGGTTGTATATTCTGGCATTAAAAATGGTTTAACTCCAGGAGTTGTGTTATGAATAATTGTTTTTTGTGTATATTCATTTACTGGTCTTGATCCTACATAGTATACACCTGCAGATAAAGATACTCCATCAATGAAAGAATGTGTATTTTGGAATTTATACTGTACCCATGCATTTGCAGTATTTCTCGGTGCATTCATAGGTTGAGAACCATTCACATAAGCAGGAGAATCTTCATATCGAGCATCTAAGTATGCATACCCAAGTAAAACTTGAACGTTAGGTAATGGACGCCCAGAAATATCAACTTCTACTCCTTTACGTTTTAAATCTCCAGCTAAACCATAAAATCCTGAATTAGCACCGGCACTTGTAAGAATTTGATAAGAAAGATTTTCATTTTTCATATCAAAATATGTTACGTTTGCACGTAAACGATCATTGAACCAATCTGTCTTAATACCAAATTCAATCTGTTTTGTTCTTGATGTTCCTACAGTACCTCCTCCTTCTAAAGGATTTGTTGAGCTTCTCAAACTAGATGTTGTTGTATATGAACCAAAAATATTGATATTTTTTATAGGAGAAATCATTAATCCTACCATTGGATCAAGTACATCTTTTGAATCACTTCCAGAGAAAGACCATCTTAATGCACCAACAACTTTTACATAATCAGTAATATTTAATTGATGTTGAGTCATAAATCCGTAGTAATATCCTTCATCTATTGGAGTGTATGTAGAAATATTCATTTTACTCCAATCAAAATTAGATGGCACAGTATTATCAATAGTTCCTAATACATTATCTATTTGTCTATCTGATAATTTAACTGTTGCAGAACTCCTAGCGTCTACTCTATATTTTGTATAATCGTAACCTGCTTGCCAATTCCATTTAAAAATTCCAGACTCCATGTTTTTACCCATAACGTCAATTTGTACGGTAGAGTTTCTATCATCTCTAGTAGACCTACTCATACTTCTACTGCGTTTTAAATAATTGGTAACACCATTTTCAGTTACTAAACCTAAAGCTGTCCCTTGCTGATCTCTATCATTATATGAAGCATAATATGCAGCTCTTACGCTAATTTTATCTGTTAATTCTCTTGTTGCTCTAAAAGAGTAGGTAATAGCTTCACTCTTATCAAAATCAGTATTAAAACCTAAAAATCGGTGCCCCATATTAACAATAGCTTGTGTATCATCTGCTGCTAAATTTACAGTACCTCTATCTGGAACACCATCAAAATTTAAGTAATCCATTTCAGCAATAATTTCAGTTTTATCATCTGGACGCCAAGCTAACGATGGTTGTATATAAAATCTTTTGCTTTTTACAACATCTCTATAGCTATCTCCTTGTTGATAAGCACCATTTAAACGAAATGCTAAACTTTTATCTTTAGTTATTACATGTTGTACATCAAAAGTTGTTCTTACTTGATTCCAAGAACCAACTCTTAAACCAATATTCCCTGCGTTAATGTATCTTGGTGTTTTTGTTACTAAATTTATTACACCTCCAGCAGAACCTAATCCACTACCAACTCCTTGTGTAATTGCAGATGAACCTTTTATAACTTGTATAGATTCTATACCTTGCATATCTGCAATTCCACTAGCTGTTCTAAAATCTGAATCTTGACGAACTCCATTTCTTAAAATCGGAACTCCACGAAAACCTCTTATCGACATTGATTCTCTATTTCCACCATAAGAACCAAATAAAGTAACACCTGGTACATTACGAGCCGCATCAGTAATTGTTAAAGCTCCTTGATCTTGTATTAGTTTATCTGAAATTATAGAAATGGATTGAATTTGATTTTGTGAAGATATAGGAAAACGAGTAATTGATTCTAAACCTCTTTGTTGACGGTTTCTATCACCAAAAACTTCAACTTGCTCCAAATTATTTATTGAATCATTTGTGTTTTTCTTAGTTTCTTGTGCATAAGTTGTAGACAAGCTAAGAATAGACAATAAAGAAAGTAGAAAAGAATTCTTTTTCATAATTTTATTTATTATTAAGATAATTTTAACGCAAATCTAATATTTAATTATTCTAAATAAAAACAATATGACAACAATCAGTATTCTTGAAAATATTAAACACTATTAATCAGTTATTTATATAAATAAAAAAATGACTTTTAAAAAAAAAGTCATTTATCATCTAATTGTATTCTTAATATTTTTAACTAAAAATATTCCATTTAATACCTAATTGGAATTTGAATCCCTTATAAGGGACATTTGGAGAAGCAAAATAATCTGGTTTACTACTAAAAGATGCATTAATATGTTCACCTCTTATATAAAACCTCATATTTCTTACTTTAAAATTTATAAAAAGATCTAAAATAGGATAACCTCCTATTTGTTGTATACTACTTGGATCTTGCAATGCAAATTCATTTAAAATAGGAATATATCTTAATCCATTATATTTCGTAAAATAAGTTGCATTTATACCTGCTTGAAGTTCAGCATTTTTACTAAAAATATGTCCTTGCCAATATAACGTTTCTCTAATTAAAAAATCTGGTAAAGGCATATAATCAGCATTCTTATTTACCTTTTGATATTCTAAAGTAGAAACTAAGTTTATATTTTTAAATCGAACATGATTTTCTCCTTTCAATTTAAAATAATTTATAGTTCCATCTAACTGTTTATAAAGATAATCAGAATCTAAATAAACATAATTATTGATATTATAAAGAGATCCTTCGAATGATGTATTGATTTTTTCTAAGTTTAATTTAGCAAAAACATTCTGAGTATTGATTGTTTCAAAATTATTAACATAATTAAATTTCGCTAAGAAACTTTGATTATAAATGGTATTTAACGATGGGATTTTTGCTTGTGATAATCCCCCTACAGATAGCGTATAACCCTTTACTGGAGTAAAATCTAATACTGCATTAATATCATATACACTATTATAATTTTGACTTTGTAAATATTCAACATTTCCACGAAGTTTTAATCTTTCATTCCAATCAAAATCAACTTTACCTACAAAACCAAAAAGATTTTCACTAATTTGTTTTGGTATATTAATATCATACAAAACATTTCCATCAGAATCAGATGCAGTAACAACAAAAGGATATTGAGAAAAAACTCTGAAATTTTGAAATTTAACACCAGCTTCTATTTGTACACGATTTGTCCACTGAAAACCTGCTGTCGTGACATTTGAAAAATCAGTTTCACTTTTCAAATTATTTTTTGTTGCTCCACTAATTAAAGACGTTGAATACAATGAAGCATTTGGTGAAGCATCTTGATATCTGTATTTCTGTTTCTCATAAGTAATTGTATTCTTTATAATAACTGGATTATAATAAGTAGAATCTTTTAGATTTAATTTTTTTAAAATACCATAAGAAGCATTTACTTGTATCCTACGTGCATTAAATTCAGATTTTGCAGTGGTAGAATTCACATCAATATTACTAACATTCGTCAGTCTACGTTCTTTTTGTAAAATAAAATCATCGATATCTGTAATTCCTCCATTCTCATTATTTTTTAAATTTTGTGCTGCATAATGCCACCATAATTTAAAACGTTCAGATTTTGTTTTATAATTTGATGAAAAGACAAATGTATTATTTTGTGCTTTATCATTTGCATATCGTCCTTGAGATATTAAACCTCTATAATGAAACGTATAATTAAACTGCTTATTTATATTATGAGAAAATGTTGAAGAAAGAAAACTTCCTTGTTTCACTCCATTTTCATAGATTAATTCAGTATAAGGATTTTTTACATCATAATACTTTATATCATCAGCTGTGTAATAATTATACTTTTTACCAGTAGGTAACATACTAATAGAAAATGGAGAATTTTTATATTCTAAATCTACTACAACTCCACCTACGTTTGGAAAAAATAATTTTCCAAAAGCATCTTTCTTAATAAAATTTTGATTGTAAAAATTTTTAATACTCAACGTTGTATCAATTACCTCAGGTTTTTGATTATTCGTCCAATATTTAAAATCGTCGATTTTTGTTTTAAAATTTATTATTGAATCATTTGTTGATGATCCTTTTAGCGGTCTTAAAATTTTTATAGAATCATTTTCTTGTGCTTGAGTAAATGCGTTTCCTAATAAAAATAAACCAATGATTGTTTTTTTCATCCTATTGAATAAATCGTTACAAAAGTAAACTAAAATTGAGATATACAAAAAAACCCACCTATTTCTAAGTGGGTTAAAAATATTATAAATCTTTCTTAAAAAGAATATGTTGTTCCTTCAGCCCCATCTTTCAATTGGATTCCTAAGTCTCTTAATTGATCACGAATTTGATCAGATAAAGCCCAATTTTTATCAACTCGAGCTTGGTTACGCATTTCGATAAGCATTTTTACAACACCATCCAATTTATCAGAGCTCTCGTTAATATCCTCTGTATCTAAACCTAATACTTCGTGAACAAATCCATTCATTAAAGCCTTCAATTTTTCCAAATCTTCAGCATTAATATTTTCAAAACTATCTTTGATAGAGTTTATCATTTTTACAGCATCAAATAAATGAGCGATTAAAATAGGTGTATTAAAATCGTCATCCATTGCAGCATATAATTTTGCTTCAAGCTCAGCTATATTTACAGTAGATGTTTTCTTAGGAGTTATATTTTCTAATGTTTTTAATGAATCAACCAAACGATTGTATCCTTTTTCTGAAGCTAACATTGCATCATTAGAAATATCTAAAACACTTCTGTAATGTGCTTGTAAAAAACAGAAACGTACGACACTTGGATGAAAAGCTTTTTCAAAGAAATCATTATTTCCAGTAACCAATTCCATTGGTAAAATATAATTCCCGGTTGATTTACTCATTCGTTGACCGTTCATAGTAAGCATATTAGCATGCATCCAATATTTTACTGGATCATGACCGTTACATCCTTTAGCCTGAGCAATCTCACATTCGTGATGAGGAAATTTAAGATCCATTCCTCCTCCATGAATATCAAAGAAATCTCCTAGATATTTTGTACTCATAACAGTACATTCCAAGTGCCAACCTGGAAAACCTTCTCCCCAAGGAGAAGACCAACGCATAATATGAGCAGGTGAAGCATTTTTCCATAAAGCAAAATCAACAGGATTTCTTTTTTCTCCTTGACCATCTAAATCTCTAGTATTATTGATCAATTCTTCGATATTACGGTTACTTAATTCACCATAATTTAATCCTTTTTTGTTGTAAGCTTCTACGTCAAAATAAACAGAACCATTCACTTCATAGGCAAAACCTAATTCGATTAAATTCTCTGCTAAAGCTATTTGCTCTAATATATGTCCTGTTGCAGTAGGCTCTATAGTTGGAGGAAGTAGATTAAATTTTTCTAAAACCTTATGAAAATCAACCGTATATTTTTGTACGATTTCCATTGGTTCTAGTTTTTCTAATTTTGATTGTTTTACAAAACGATCATTTTCTACATTTCCATCATCTGTTAAATGTCCTGCATCTGTAATATTACGTACATAACGAACCTTATATCCTAAAAATTTAAGATAACGATAAATCATATCAAAAGACATAAATGTTCTTACATTACCTAAATGCACATTACTGTACACAGTAGGACCACAAACATACATTCCAACATTATCTTGATTAATTGGTTCGAATATTTCTTTTTGCCCTGAAAGGGAATTATGCACTTTTAATTGATTATTTTTTACCATTTTATAGGATTTATTTACTTATTTATTTTAAACGTTGAAAGGAGTTTTCATTCCAATATACGAAATAAACTCTTTTCTTAATTGCTCGTTGTCTTTAAATACACCTCCGTATTCAGCTGTAACAGTACTTGATTCAATATCTTTTATTCCTCGAGAGTTTACACACAAGTGTTTTGCATCAATAATACATGCAACATCTTCTGTACCTAAAGCTTCTTGCATTGCTTTTACAACTTGCATTGTTAAACGCTCTTGTACTTGAGGTCTTTTTGCAAAATACTCAACAATACGATTCATTTTAGATAATCCAATTACTTTTCCTTTAGAAATGTAACCAACATGCGCACGTCCAACAATTGGTAAGAAATGGTGTTCACAAGTAGAGTAAACAACAATATCTTTTTCAACCAACATTTGGTTGTAATTATATTTATTTTCGAAAGTAGACATACCTGGCTTACGCTCTGGTAATAATCCTCCAAAAATTTCTTTCACAAACATTTTTGCTACTCGTTTTGGAGTTCCTTTTAAACTATCATCTGTTAAATCTAAACCTAAAGTTTCCATGATATTACGGAAATCCGCTTCTATCTTTTCTATCTTTTCTTCTGGTGACAAATCAAAAGCATCTGTTCTTAAAGGCGTTTCTAAGCTAGATGAAAAATGTTCGTCTCCTATTTCGTCATGAAGATCTTTATCACACATTATATAAAAATTTATGCAAATTTATAAAAGATAGTGATATAAAACCTTATCTATTATCAATTATTACATATCATCTCATTTGTATTATTTATATTTATTCTTAAAAAGAAAAAATATAAATATAAAATTATAAAAAACATGTTTCAATTCAACCTAAAATCTTTTACAATAGCTTTTATTATTTTTATTATAGAAGTTATTATTGCACTTTATATTCATGATAAAATTATTCGTCCTTTTATTGGAGATATTTTAGTAGTTATTTTTATTTACTATTTTATAAAAGCATTTCTTAATGTAAAGCCAATATATATTGCTGCATTCACTTTAATTTTTTCTTGTATTGTAGAGATATTACAATATTTCAAATTTGTTGATATAATAGGTTTAGGACATAATAAAGCTGCTCGAATAATTATTGGTACATCATTTTCTTGGATTGATTTATTATGCTACCTAATGGGATTCTTTTGTTTATTTTTATTTGATAAGGAATTGAGAAAAAGAATATAAAAGGGAATTTATAATACAACTTCCTCTAAGTTTTGCTAAATATTTTTTCTTTTACTTGATTTTTCATAAAAAAATAAACAACAAAATATAGAACTAAACTTAATAACAAAAGAATTATTAAATACATCGTATTATCTCTTTTTTCTTCATCTAATAATTTTGAAATTTTTCTAGAATTACTAAATGATAAACCTATAAACAGTAAAGCTATACTATAAACAATCAAAGATAATAACACAGAAATATTATAGTTTAAAATAATTGATGAAATAAATAAAATAAAACCTAAAGAAGAATTGAAGTTATATTTTTTATATTCTTCCATAGCTTCATCATAAAAATAATTTGATAAATTTCCTGATAATTGTAGAGATTCTTTCGATATTCCTCTTGTATCAAGAATTCTTAAAGCCTCTTCTTTTAATTCTATTGGATAATTATATTTTTTATAATTTTTAACAATATCAATCAAAGATTTTGTCTGTAAGTTCTTTAATTTATTAATTCTATCCATAAATAATAAGCATCTATTATACAAACAATTAACAAAAACAATACCCAATTAACTTTTCTTTAATAATTAATATATTCTTGGATTATTAATTGACATGCTTTCTGATTTATTTATAATCGTTTTTAGTTATGAGCAATAGCGATTGTAATGGAAATCCTTTTACAAACAGATGGCTAAGCGAAGTCAAAGTCTGTTTGTAAAAGATTGGAAAGGAAAGCGCGACCGAAGGGATTGCCCAAAAATAATTTTTTAATAAAAAAGAAGTAAATTAGAGAAATATTTTTTTCACATGAAAATAGCTGATGTTCTAAAATCTACTTCAGAAAAAAAATTATTACAAGCGTCAAAACTTCCTATTAGAGAATTAGAGGAAATAAAAAAAAATCATTTTATTGCTTTTGTTGATGATGGTAATGAAAGTTATGATGTTTCTATTTTTATACGTAATAATATAATTATAGAGCATAATTGCGATTGTAATAAGAATAGTGATTTTTGCTTGCATCAACTTGCTGTGATGAATGAAATTGTAGGGAATAAGAAACTTTCTTCATCTACTACCAAAGGAAAAAGACAAAAAAAAGTAAATGAAACTGATGCTTTGATTCAGCAAATTGATGCTGATGATTTGAAAAATTGGTTGAGTAATTATCTTAAAACAAATAAGGAAACTGAACGTCATTTTTTACTTGATTTTTCGAAAAAAGAAATTCAATTTACAGTTGACGAAGTAGAAAATATAATAACTGATAGCATAAAATCTGTTATTGGAAATAAACGTGGAAAAGTTGCTATTTCTGAAGTAAAAAAGATTATTGACCTTTTAGAAAAATCTTTATCTCCAATTGTGGATTATATTGAGCAAAATATACTTTCTACTGAAATTGTACTACCGATTACTTTAAAAATTTGTGATTTACTTTTAGAATTTCATTATAAAAGTAAAACAACAAGTGTTAGAATAGAAAATTTTATAAAGAACGTAATTGATAAATATGCTTTTTTCGTAAACAAAATAGAAGTTGAGGAACAATGGAAAAAAATAAGTTTGAAACATTGGGAAAATGTATTTATTGATGCTGGAAATTATATTTCAATAAATCATATAAACCTTTGTTTTGAAATTTATTTGATTTCTTCTATTGATAGAAAAAAAATAATTGCTGAATATGTTCTTAATAAATTAAAGTCTATTGAGAAAAATGAATTGAAATATAATCAATACTTGAATGTTAATTTACTAACAGTACTAATAGAAAATAATTTACTGAAAGAAACGATTGATTATTTTACACCTATTTATTATAATAATGAATACAATGAAAAATTATTGAATGCATTAAAAATTATAGATGAAGAGAAAACAATTAGTTATTGCAAGAAAATAATAGAATACAATAGAAACGAAAAATACAATTTACCTTCTTATAAAATATTACTTGAAATTTACGAAAAGCAAAACAACACAATTAGATTGATTGAATTAAAAAGAAAATTATTACGTCTATTCCCCTTTTACGAAACTTAAAAAAGTTACTTCATACTCCTTTTTAACATAAATCAAGAGAAATAATCATAAACAGTTTTACTTTTGATAATATAAAAATCATAAAAAATAAATTAAATGGAATTCATAAAAACAGATGACGGTAAAAAAGGAGCTTTTTCTGCAATCGATGAAGGTAAAAAAGCAGGAGAAATGACTTATACTTGGGCTAGTGATAATAAAATTATTATAGACCATACAGAAGTTGATGAAGCCTATGGTGGACAAGGTATAGGAAAAAAGATTTTAATAAACATATTGGATTGGGTAAGAAAAGATAATATTAAAGTTTTTCCGTTATGCCCTTTTGTTAAAGCTCAATTCGAAAAGAATGAGGATTTTAGAGATGTTTTAGCATAAGAAATTATTCCTATTAAAAGCTATAAACAAATTATAAGTTTATTTAATTAAATATTATTTATAGAAATATTTTCTAATAAAACAACATAACCTAGAAATTAAATCATTTTATTATTTGATTTATAAAGTTATATACAATAATTTTTGGAAAAACGGTTTAATTCCCATAATTTTGGTAGACTAATAAACATATATTAAAAACAAACCTTTCATACTGATAATGAGAGGTTTTTATTATTATAAATGATTGAATTAAAGAATATATCTAAAACATTTCGAACTTCGAAAAAGAAAACTACTGCCCTTAATAATGTATCTTTAAAAATTGATCAAGGAAAAATTTTTGGAATCATTGGTAAATCTGGTGCAGGAAAAAGTACACTTATTCGTTGTGTAAATTTGTTGGAAAAACCAGACCAAGGCGAAGTTTGGGTAGATGATATTAATCTACTTGAATTAAGCGAATCAAAATTAACAATGGAAAGACGAAAAATCGGAATGATTTTTCAACATTTCAATTTATTATCTTCTAGAACTGTTGAAGACAACATTGCTTTACCTTTAGAATTAATTGGTACACCAAAATCTGAAATAAAAAACCGTATTGACGAGCTTTTACATTTGGTTGGAATTAGTGAAAAAGCAAAAGAATATCCTGCAAATTTATCTGGAGGACAAAAGCAACGTGTTGCGATTGCACGTGCATTAGCAAGTAAACCTGCATTATTATTATGTGATGAGGCTACAAGTGCATTGGATCCTGCAACGACGAAATCAATATTAAAACTTCTGAAAGAAATTAATCAAAAACTAAACATTACAATACTTCTTATTACTCATGAAATGGAGGTTATAAATAGTATTTGTGATGAAGTCGGAGTTATTGATAATGCAATGTTGGTAGAACATGGAACAGTTGAAGAAATTTTTACTAATCCAAAAGAAGAAATAACTAAAGAATTTATTTCGGAATCTTTAGATTTAAGTTTACCTCCTTTCTTCCAAAAAAATATTACAGAAGAAAAAAGTAATCATCAATATTGTATTTATAAATTAATTTTTACGAATCAACCTCAGTATAATACTGTGATTGAAGATGCAAAAAAATTATATGATACAGATATAGAAATCATCAATTCTAGAATAGAATATGCTGGTTCTATAAATTATGGTACATTTTTTATTAAAGTAAATACAGAAAAAAACACGACTTTAATAGAAAATTATTTCAACGAGCAGAGGTTTAACATTCAAAAAATAGGCTATGTCAGAAACAATCATTAATCTTTTAATTAAAGGGACATGGGAAACGATTGTGATGACATTTGTTTCAGGATTTTTTGGGTTCCTTATTGGTTTACCTGTTGGTATTTTACTTTTCCTAACACGAAAAGGTCAGTTGTTGGAAAATAAATTTATCCACCAAGTTACATCATTCTTTGTAAATATTTTCCGATCAATACCATTTATCATTCTTATTGTTTGGATGATACCATTTACACGAGCTATCGTAGGTACATCTATTGGTGTTTCGGCTGCATTAGTTCCTCTTAGTGTTGGTGCTGCACCATTTATCGCAAGATTAGTAGAAAATAGTCTTTTAGAAGTTCCTTATGGATTAATAGAAGCTGCCAGATCTATGGGGGCAAAACCATTACAAATCGTAGAAAAAATATTATTACCAGAAGCTTTACCTTCAATCATAAATGCAGCAACTATAACACTTATCACATTGGTTGGTTATTCTGCCATGGGAGGCGCTGTTGGTGCTGGTGGTTTAGGACAAATTGGTTACCAATATGGTTATGTTGGTTACAATACTCTTGTAATGAATACTGTACTCGTTTTATTAATAATTCTTGTATTCATCATACAATTTGTTGGCGATTATCTATCAAAAAAATTCAACCATAAATAATAAAATATGAAAAAATTAAATGTAACATTTATCCTAGCTCTAATCTCTACCTTTATTTTATTTTCGTGTGGCGGAAAAAAATCAGGAGATTCAAATAATACCTTAAAAGTTGGTATTACAGCTGGACCAGAACAAGAATTAGCCGAAGTAGCTAAAAAAGTAGCCAAAGAGAAATATAATCTCGATGTAGAATTGGTATCTTTCAATGAATACATTATGCCAAATGAATCATTAAATCAAGGTGATATTGATGTAAATGTTTATCAACATAAACCTTTTTTAGATGAACAAGTAAAACAACGCGGATATAAATTAGCCATCATTGGTAAAACTTTTGTTTTTCCTATTGTTGCTTATTCTAAAAAAATAAAATCAATTAACGAATTAAAAGACGGTAGCTCTATTGCTATTCCTAATGATCCTACAAATGGTGGACGATCTTTATTATTATTAGAAAAACAAGGTTTAATCAAATTAAAACCAAATGTTGGACTATTACCTAAAGTAACAGACATTGTAGAAAATCCTAAAAAATTAGACATCATCGAGATTGACGGCGCTCAATTACCTCGTGTATTAGATGACGCAAAAGTTACATTAGCTATCATCAACAATAACTTTGCTGTACAATCTGGATTAGACAAAGACAAAGAAGGAATTTTTTCTGAAGATAAAGATTCACCTTATGTTAACCTTGTAGTTTCTAGAGAGGATAACAAAAATGACGAAAAAATCAAACAATTTACAGAAGCTTACCAATCAGAAGAAGTTGCTAAAAAAGCAGAAGAAATCTTTAAAGGTGGTGCTGTAAAAGGTTGGTAATTCTATTACCACACTTTCTAAATATTTTAATCCGAAGAAATTTATTTTTCTTCGGATTTTTTTTATTTCAAAAATCAACTTAAACATTTTATTTAGGGCGTTCCCTTCGGTCGTGCTATCCATTACAATCTTTTCTAATTGGTCAGTTCGAGAACCTCAATAACCAATTAGAAAAGGATTTTCATTACTATCACTAACGCAGATACATTACTAACAAACACATTATTAATAAAAACGAAAATCAAAAACTATTTATATCTTTATACCAGTTGTGCATTTTGAATTAAAATTCGTCAATTCGAGTAATTTTTCGGAATAAAATGTAGAAAAATTGTATCGAGAATAGAATTTTATCTACTAAACCTTTTTCTCGATACAAAATTCTTATAGAATTCCACTCGAAATGACAGTTTTGTTAATAAAATAAACAAAATGCACAACAGGTATTTTTATATATAATATTATTTACTAATTAACTTTATGAAAACAACAAAATACATCATCACTAACTTTATTTTTTTATTTCTTATTTCATTCTCTTTTCAGAATAAAATAAATACGAATCAAAATAATATTATCGAGATAAATAAAGATGATGCAGAAAAATGGTTAGAAGATATTTTTAAATGCAAAAACTCTAACGGCTTATGTTATTCTATTGATAAAGAAGAAAAAATTTGTACTAAAAGATTCATGGATTTTTTAATTGATTCAAATGAAATTTATGGTCCAACAAACCTTACAGATAAAGAACTTACGGAAGCTGAAATTAAATACAAGAAAAAATGGTCTAAAATATATCCGTTGTATACAGAAGAAATATGGTTATTTGGAAGAGGACAAGATGACATGGAAAATATTAAAAAGGTAGAAATAACAAAAATTTCTCCTTTAAAATATACTGTTTTTATAAATTATGATGGAGATATAAAAACAACAAATGAAGTCACTTTAGTTTCAACAAAAAATGGTTATAAAATAGATTATTGTAAAACTAAATTCTTAGATTAATTTCAACTCATTAAAATTAAAAATGACACTAAACGCTGACATAAAAATTGTAACAAATCGATTAGTTCTACAACCTGTTAGTGAAATATACATTGATGAAATCAATAAAAATTTCAATAAGGATATCACAACTTACATGCCCTACGATCCTATAGGAAATAGAGAAGATACTGTAAATTTTGTTTCAAGTTCTATAGAAAATCTCAACATGCAAAAAGAAATCGTTTTTGTTGTTCTGGATAAAACAACAAAAAATTTCATAGGCTGTTGTGGAATACATAATATAAATTCTGAATCAGTTTAAGTTGGTTTATGGATTAAAAAAGATCTACAAAGTAATGGTCTAGGTACAGAAATAGTAACGTGCTTGGTAAAATTCATAGAAGACAATTTTTCTATCAATTATATTATTTATCCTGTTGACGAAAAGAATATAAAAAGTCGTAAAATTCCAGAAAATTTAGGTTTCGAAGAATTTACACGTTATACAAAACCTAAAAATAAAACTGAGATTTTAAATACAATAGAATATCGAAAATATTATAAATATAAAAAGCGA
>DJDD01000131.1:20150-85888 GCA_002430925.1 Flavobacteriales bacterium UBA5933 | reverse complement strand
TCGCTTTTTATATTTATAATAATTGTTAATAACCTATTGCTTTATCATCTCCTCTTGGATCTGCTCCTGCTTGATAAGTTCCATTTGGATTAACTAATATTCCTTCAACTCGTCCATAAGGATTTCTTTGTTTTAAAACATATCCTTTTTCTCTTAATTGTTTACGTACACTTTCAGAAATTGCTTTAGGCTCATAATCTATCTGATCTGGCAACCATTGATGATGAAAACGAGGAGCTGCAACTGCTTCTTGCATTGTCATTCCGAAATCAACAACATTCAAAATTGCCTGAAAAACTGAAGTAATAATCGTTGATCCTCCAGGAGTTCCTACAACCATATACAATTTTCCATCTTTTTCTAATATCGAAGGAGACATTGAACTCAACATTCTTTTTGATGGTTCTATAGCATTTGCTTTTCCTCCAACTAAACCATATAAATTTGGTGTACCAGGTTTTACTGAAAAATCATCCATTTCATCATTCAAAATAAAACCAGCTCCATCAACAACAACTAATGATCCATAAGAATTATTAAGCGTTGTCGTTACAGACACTGCATTCCCTTCTTTATCTACAACAACATAATGTGTTGTTTCCATAGATTCTTTACCTTTCAATTCGCCAGCTTTTACTTCAGAGCTTGGTGTTGCTTTATCGAAAGAAAAAGTTTTCATTCTATCCACATTATAGGTTTTATCTAACAATTGTTTTTGTGGAACCTTATAAAAATCTGGATCTCCCAAATGCTCTGCTCTATCAGCATAAACTCTTCGTTCTGCTTCAACCATTACTTGAATTGTAGAATCTGACTGAAATCCCCATTTTTTTAAAGGATAATCTTCTATCGATTCAAATAATGAAACTAATGCAATTCCTCCACTTGATGGTGGTGGCATTGAGATAACCTTTAATCCGTTATAGTTTCCAGAAACAGGTGTTCTCCAAACTGAATGATATTGTTTAAGATCTTCTTTAGAGATAATTCCATTTCCTCGCTTCATTTCTTTTACAATAAGATTAGCTGTTTTTCCTTCATAAAAACCAGCTCTTCCTTTTTGTTGTATCAACTTTAATGTTTTAGCTAAATCTTTTTGAATAAAAATATCACCTGCTTTCCAAGTCACTTTTTCTGTAAATGCATTTACCTTAGGATTGTATTTCAAAAATTTTTCGTGCTTAGTCGTAAATTCATTTGCTTGTCTTTCTGTTAATTTAAATCCATTAGTAGCTAAATCAATTGCTGGTTGTAATAATTCTCTCCAACTTAATTTACCATATTTTTCATGAGCTTTAACCATTCCATCTACAGTACCTGGAACTCCAGCTGCAAATTGACCATATAAACTAAGATCTGTAATGGCATTTCCATTTTTATCCCAATACATATCTTCTTTTGCTTTCAGTGGAGCTTTTTCTCTATAATCTAATGCATCTGTATTTCCTTTTGCATCACGGTAAACTAAAAATCCACCACCACCAATGTTTCCTGCATTTGGATAAACGACTGCTAAAGCAAACTGTACTGCAATTGAAGCATCAATTGCATTTCCTCCTTTTTTCAAAATATCCACACCAACTTTTGATGCTTCTGGATGAGCTGAAACAACTACTCCATTTTTATAATTTTCTTGTGCTATTAATTGAACAGCGGCTAGAAAAGAAAGTATAATAAATGATAACTTTTTCATATTTCTTTTTGATTTATAACAAAAATACCAAACCTCTGCCAAAAGTGACAGAGATTTGGTAAAATTTAAAAAATATTAGAATTAATTTTTATAAGTTTATTGCTAAACGAGCAAAGGCAAATCGACCACCTGTACCAAACTGTTGTCCAGTTCTTGAGTACACAAAGTATCCTCCTGCTCCACGTAAACTTCCCAAATGTGTTTTATCAGGATAAACATCCAATAAGTTGTTTGCACCTATTGTTAATGATATATTTTTATTGAAGGCATAACCAAAACTTAAATCAGTTACTACTTTCCCTGTAAATACTTGTGCATCCTCCACAACATTTGTTGCTCCATCAACCGGTCCAAAGTATACATTTCTTAAATAAACATTCCATTTATCAAGTGTATAATTCAATGATAAGTTAATTTTAGTACGAGGGACAGCTGATTCTAAATAAATTTTACTTGAACGATCAAAATAAGTAGATTCTTTACCTTTTAATAATTCTGATGCATGTACACCTCCTACTACATTTGTTTTACTAAAAGTTGCTGATAAATCTCCTCTTAATTTACCTCTACCTAATCTATCTTGATAAGTTAAAACTATATCTAAACCTTTTGTTTCAGTATTTATTGCATTAGCAAAGAAACGAGCAGAAGTAGCATTAGCTTGCTCTAACAGTTGATAGATTTCTTTATCTTGATCTGATGCTGTTGAAGAGTTACTTCCTGTAAATGCCCCTGTATAAATAATTCTATTATCAATTCTTATAAAATATCCATCAATACTCAGTTTAAATTTACCCCAATTAGCTGTTGCTCCAGCTGAAACACTTTTTGATGTTTCCTGCTTTAATTTAGGAATACCTAATAATTGTGCTTCACGACTATCATTAGTAAATGTACCTGAATTTGAAATTACTCCATCTTGAAATACGCTTGATGTTGCACTAAAATACATTTGATGTAAAGAAGGTGCTCTAAATCCTGTACTAGCAGCAGCTCTTAAAACATAATTACCAATTTTATAACGAGTTGATAACTTACCATTGATTGTAGATCCAAAATCTGAATAATTTTCATAACGTCCAGCGGCAGCTACCAACCAATTTTTTGTAAAATTAAATTCAGTGTCTAAATATGCTGCTACTGAATTACGTGTTGCATTTACTGCATTTTCAGGTAAAAATCCAGGAAAAGCTTGTGCTCCTCCAGCTATTGCAGAACCATTTGCTGCAAATAATGTATTAACATCTCCTTTTGGATCTGCGATATAAATCGGTGTTCCATCAGCATTTGTACCTATTTGTCTTGCTTTACCATAATTTGTGTAAGATGCTTCTTCACCTGCAACAATTTGATAACGCTCAAAACGATATTCAGCACCAAATGCTACATTAATACCTGCTAATATATCATCAAAAAATCTTGAAAAATCTAAATTAGTTGTATTCTGAGTAAAACGATATCCCCCTGCTTCAAAAGAAGTTGGTGAAGATGCTAACATAGAAGCATTGACTGTATTTTTAGCCGTAAAATCTATTGTATTATTTCCATAAGTGTTAGAAAAATCAACTTTCCAGTTATCAATTTCTCCACGAATACCGACAGCTAAAGAACGATCATAATTATTTGTTTGTATCAATGGTAAATATCCATTTGGAAAAATAGTTTGAACAGTTTGTGTTAATTGAGAAGGTTGACGACGAAATGCCGCTGATTCACCTAAACGATAATTCAATCCACCAAAAGCATATACTTCAGCTTTATCAGAAACTGGAAAAAGTGAATTAAAAAATAAAGCTCCTCCTTCATTTTTAGATTGACCAATACGAGATACATAATCAGAACGACTTTCGCCTCGTCTTGCTAATTCTGCATCTGTAATATCTACACCAGTTGGGTTCGGATATAAATCTGGGCGATTATAGTCTGTAAAAATTGTTCCTGTAAATTCTTTTTGACGATTAAAAGGTTCTCTTTTATCATAAGATCCAGAAAAATTTACAAAACCTCCTTTCGTTCCAACTTTAGCACCATAGTTAACATTTGCTTGAAATGTTTCTCCATCAAAACTATTTTCAGCATTTCTAGATAAATTTCCTCCATACGATATGTTTGCAAGTAGTTTATCTGTAGAATCTTCTAAAACTATATTAATAACACCTGCAATTGCATCGGATCCATATTGTGCTGCTGCACCGTCTCTTAAAATCTCAATCCTTTTTATTGCTGCAGTAGGTATTGCATTTAAATCTGTACCAACAGAACCTTTACCAAAAGCACCATTTATATTAATTAATGACGTTGTATGACGACGTTTTCCATTTATTAAAACTAATACTTGATCTGGACCTAATCCTCTCAAAGATGCTGGATCTATATGATCCGTTCCATCAGATATAACTTGGGTATTAGAACTAAAAGATGGAGCAACATAATTTAAAATCTGATTCAAGGATACTTGACCAACATCTTTTGTTATATCTTTAATATCAATAATATCAACAGGAGTTGTTGAATCTAATTGTGTTCTACCTTTAGCACGAGAACCAACTAAAACAACTTCATTAAGATTTGTTTCTTGATCTACAGCAATTGGCTCCAAAATAAAATTCAATGAAATTTCATTTTGATCAATTACATCCAATGACTGTTCTTTTGATAATTCTCCTTCTTTAGAAACTACTATTGAATATTTACCTGTATCAATAACTAGTTCATATATACCATCAGGATCAGTTATTGTAGTAATATTTGTTCCTTTTACATTTACAGTAGCATTCGCTACAGGACCATTAACATCTTCTACAGTTCCAGTTACTTTAGTTTGAGAAAAAACTAAAGATCCACCAAAAATGGATCCTAACAAAAATATATTTTTTAATGAGTAATTATTTTTTATCATATCAATCTTTTAAACTCCAGCAAATTTATAGACTTTATAGGATAAATAGCAAATATTTTGTAATAAAACTTTAATACTATGTTAAACAAAACCAATAAAGCGCTTAATTTCAGTTAATTAAAAATACACTTTTTTTTCAATAAAGTTAAAAGAATTATTAGATTTATTGTTTAATTATAGCATTAATTTTAGTTTCTGTATATTTATAATATAAATCAACCTATATGAATTTTTTTAAAATATATTATAATATATTAAAACAAACTATAAATGAATTCAGTGATGACAGAGTTATGAAACTCAGTGCATCACTTACTTACTATGCATTATTTTCTTTATCACCACTTATTTTAATTGTGATTTCTGGTATAAGTCTATTTTTAGCAAAAGATACAGTAGAAGATAAAGTTTTTAGCGAATTAAGATCTGTATTAGGGAAAGATGTAGCCACAGCTTTACAAGATTTTGTAACAAATTCTATGGTTTCTGGAGATAGTACAGTTGCTCTTTGGATTGGTGTTGGTGTATTAATATTTGGAGCTACAACAATGATAGCTGATTTACAAGATAGTTTAAATACAATTTGGAGAATAGAAGCAACACCACATAAAGCTTGGTTAAAATTTATTGTAAACAGATGTTTATCTTTATTAATAATATTATCTGTTGGATTTTTACTTATGACTACAGTAGTATTAAATAGTGTACTAGTAAATTTTGGTGAAGAAATTTTTGAATTTTTAAGAATCGATGAATTTGTTACTCAAGCAACAGTTCTATTAATTAATAATACATTAACTATATTATTATCAATAATGGTATTCTTTATTCTTTTTAAAGTACTACCTGATGCAAATGTAAAATTAAAACCGGCATTGGTTGGTTCAATTTTTACGGCTACATTATTTTTTATTTCTAAATATCTAATTGGATTATATATAGCAAATACTAAATATTCTAAAGTATTTGGTTCGGCTGGGTCATTAGTTATTCTATTACTTTGGATATATTACATAGCTACTATTCTATTTTTAGGTGCGAAATTTACCAAAGTATATGCAGAATACATTAAAATGCCTATAAAACCCAAAAAAAATGCAAAACAAAAAGAAGTCACTTTAATAAATAATGAAAAATAAAAAAGCCTCCAATTTGGAGGCTTTTTCTATATAATCTATTACAATGATTATGCTTCTTCAGTACTTTCTGTAGCAGCAGCTTCAGTAGCTGTTTCTTCAGTTTTAGTACTTTTTCTACTACGACGTGTAGTTGCTTTTTTCTCAACTTTTGTATTAGTGTAGATTTCGTTGAAATCAACTAATTCAATCATTGCCATCTCAGCACCATCTCCTAAACGGAAACCAGTTTTGATGATACGAGTGTATCCTCCTGGACGATTAGCAATTTTAGGAGCTACAGTTCTGAATAATTCAGTGATAGCTTCTTTGTTTTGTAAGTAAGAAAATACAACGCGACGGTTGTGAGTATCGTCTGTTTTAGACTTTGTCAATAAAGGCTCAACATACTTTTGTAATGCTTTAGCCTTTGCTACTGTTGTGTTGATACGTTTGTGAGTAATCAACGATATAGCTAAATTAGATAATAAAGCTCTTCTGTGAGAAGCAGTTCTACCTAAATGATTAAATTTTTTTCCGTGTCTCATTTTTAATAAAATTATTCTACGTCTAACTTATATTTTACGATGTCCATACCAAAGTTTAAACCTTTGCTGTCCACCAATTCTTCTAATTCAGTAAGAGATTTCTTACCGAAATTTCTGAATTTCATTAAGTCTGACTTAGCGAAAGAAACTAATTCGCCTAATGTTTCAACTTCAGCTGCTTTTAAACAGTTTAATGCTCTTACTGATAAATCCATATCTACCAATTTAGTTTTTAGTAATTGGCGCATATGTAAAGCTTCTTCATCGTAAGTTTCACCAGATGCAACTTCTTCTGCTTCTAATGTAATTCTCTCATCAGAGAATAACATAAAGTGGTGTATTAAGATTTTAGCTGCTTCAGTCAAAGCATCTTGTGGTGATATAGAACCATCAGTAGTGATTTCAAAAACTAATTTTTCATAATCAGTTTTTTGTTCTACACGATAGTTTTCAATTGCATATTTTACATTCTTAATAGGAGTGTAAATAGAGTCAATTGCTATAGTACCAATTGGCGCAGAAGCCTTTTTATTGTCATCAGCTGGTACGTATCCTCTACCTTTATCTATTGTAAATGTAATTGTAACATTTACTTTAGAATCTAGGTTAGCGATTACTAATTCAGGGTTTAAAACTTGGAATCCAGAAATAAATTTCCCTAAATCACCTGCTGTTAATTGATCTTGCCCTGAGATAGTAGCAGTTACAGTTTCAGCATCTGATTCATCAATTTGTTTCTTAAAACGAACCTTTTTCAGATTTAAAATGATCTCTGTAACATCTTCCACTACTCCTGGAATAGTTGAAAATTCGTGCTCAACACCTTCAATTTTTATTGAAGTGATTGCATATCCTTCTAATGAAGAAAGTAAAACTCTACGTAGAGCATTTCCAACTGTAATCCCGTATCCTGGCTCTAAAGGACGGAACTCAAATTGTCCGAATCTAGAATCAGATTCAACTAAGATTACTTTGTCAGGTTTGATGAAATTTAAAATAGTCATTTTATTAGTCTGATTTTAAGGTTTATTTAGAATATAACTCGACGATTAATTGCTCTTTAATATCTTCTGGAATTTGAACTCTTTCTGGAGCTTTTGTAAAAGTTCCTGATTTTTGCTCATCATTCCAAACTAACCAATCGTATTCACTACGTGCATGTAATGAATTAGTGATTGTTGCTAAAGATTTAGATTTTTCTCTAACAGCGATAACATCACCATCTTTTAAATGATAAGATGGGATATTTACAACCTCTCCATTAACAGTTATGTGTTTGTGAGATACTAATTGACGAGCCCCGCTACGAGAATTAGAGATACCTAAACGGTAAACAACATTATCTAAACGAGATTCACATAATTGTAATAATACTTCACCTGTAATTCCTTTAGAAGCATTTGCTTTTTTGTATAAGTTAGCAAATTGACGCTCTAAGATACCGTAAGTATATTTTGCTTTTTGTTTTTCAGATAACTGAATAGCGTATTCTGATTTTTTAGCTCTTCTTTTGTTAGGTCCGTGTTGCCCTGGAGGATATTTCTTTTTTTCGAAAGATTTATCGTCACCGAAAATTGGTTGTCCAAATTTTCTTGCAATTTTAGTTTTTGGTCCTGTATATCTTGCCATGATTTATTACTATTAAATATTAAATAATTAAATTGAGAAAAATGATTATACTCTTCTCTTTTTAGGTGGACGACATCCATTGTGTGGAAGTGGAGTAACATCAACGATTTCTGAAACTTCGATACCACCGTTATGAATTGTTCTAATAGCAGATTCACGACCTTGACCTGGTCCTTTCACGAATACTTTTACTCTTCTTAATCCTGCTTCGTAAGCAACTGTTGTTGCATCTTGAGCAGCTACTTGAGCAGCGTAAGGAGTGTTCTTTTTAGATCCACGGAATCCCATTTTACCTGCTGAAGACCAAGAGATAACTTCACCGTTTTTGTTAGTTAAAGTAACGATAACGTTGTTAAACGATGCTTGAATATGAGCTTGTCCAGTAGCTTCTACAACTACTTTTCTTTTCTTTACTACTTTCTGATTTTTTGCCATGATCTACTTATTATTTAGTGGCTTTTTTCTTGTTAGCAACTGTTTTCTTTTTACCTTTTCTTGTACGTGAGTTATTTTTAGTTCTTTGACCACGTAATGGTAAACCTAATCTGTGACGAATACCTCTCTGACATCCGATGTCCATTAAACGTTTGATGTTTAATTGGATTTCTGATCTTAATTCACCTTCTACTTTGAAAGCTTCATTAATTGACGCACGGATTGCGTTGATTTCTTCATCAGTCCATTCACTAACTTTTTTATCTTCTGAGATATTGTTCTCAGCTAAGATTTTTGAAGCACTGCTTCTTCCGATACCGTAAATGTATGTAAGTCCGATTACCCCTCTTTTGTTTTTAGGTAAATCTACACCTGAAATTCTTGCCATAATTCTAAATAATTAACCTTGTCTTTGTTTAAACTTAGGATTCTTTTTGTTGATCACATACAAACGTCCTTTACGACGTACAATCTTACAGTCAGCACTTCTCTTTTTAATGGATGCTCTAATTTTCATCTTTGTAAATTTATTTATAATCCGATAGAGTTAATGCCTAAACATCAACTCTACCACCAGTCGTTAAATTTTCTTTTAGTATCTATATGATATTCTCCCTTTTGTTAAATCATAAGGAGACATCTCGATTTTAACTCTATCACCTGGTAGTAATTTAATATAATGCATACGCATTTTACCAGATATGTTACATGTTACAACATGTCCATTTTCTAATTCGACACGGAACATTGCATTAGATAATGCTTCTGTAATCGTACCGTCTTGTTCAATATGTTTTTGTTTTGCCATAAATCTTTTTAATAAATATTGTTTAAATATCTCTTGAAGTTCTACCAGAAGACATTAAGCCATCATAACGGTGATTCAATAAATATGTATTAATTTGCTGTACAGTATCTAAGATAACTCCCACCATAATTAACATTGAAGTACCTCCAAAGAACATTGATAAACTTTGATCTACTCCTAACAATTTTACTAGCGAAGGCAAAACAGCAAGCAAAGTTAATAAAATTGCTCCAGGTAACGTAATTTTTGATAAAATTTCGTCTAAAAAATTTGCAGTTTCCTTTCCAGGTCTGATTCCTGGGATGATTCCACCATTACGTTTTAAATCTTCAGCCATTTGGTTTACTGGAATTGTTATCGCAGTATAAAAATATGTAAAGATAATAATAAGTAATCCGAAGATTAAATTATATTGCCACGTAAATGGATCAGCCATTTTCGCAAAAAATTGTTTCACAGAACTTGAATCATCTAAGAAATAATTTGCTAGTGTACCTGGTAAAAACATAATTGCTTGTGCAAAAATAATAGGCATAACACCCGCTGCATTTACTTTTAGAGGAATATAAGAACGAACAGAATCTGTTACTGATCTCATATAAGAACTACTAGAAGTTTGTGCTCTTCTTACATATTGTACAGGTACTTTACGTACTGCTGCTACAATCATAATACACATTGCAATAACTAGGATTAAACCTAACATTTCTATCAAGAAGAAAATACCGTTTGAAGGATCAACTTCAAAAGCATTAAAAATTGCTTTAGGTAAATCAGCTAGGATACCAACCATAATTAAGATTGATATACCATTACCTATACCTTTGTCAGTAATTTTTTCTCCCATCCACATGGCAAAGATTGTCCCTGTAATTAAAATTACTGTTGAGGGAAACCAAAACCAAAAATTGGTTGGAGGGATAACATAAATAGCGTATGACGAAGTTGGATCATAAGGTAAAATCTGAGATGTTATTAATGTAAGATATGCTGGTGCTTGTACCAAACATATACCTATTGTTAACCATCTTGTGATTTGGTTGACCTTATTACGTCCACTTTCTCCTTCTTTCTGTAGTTTTTGGATGTAAGGCACTGCTAATCCCATCAATTGTACAACAATTGAAGCAGAGATATAAGGCATAATTCCTAACGCAAATACGGAAGCTCTTTTAAAAGAACCTCCGGTAAAAGAGTTTAATAATCCTAAAATTCCTGAATTTGCATTTTTTTCTTGGTCTGCTATAAAACGATTAACTTCGTTAATATCGACACCTGGAAGTGGAATATGAGAACCGAATCTATAAACCAATAATAGAAGGAAAGTTACAAGTAACTTATCCTTCAATTCTTTTATGCTCCAGATATTTTTTATGGTCTGTATAAACCCTTTCATCTATAAAATATATTCTTAAGCGTTAACTAATTCTACTTTACCTCCAGCTTTCTCAATAGCTTCTTGTGCTGATTGAGTAAATTTATCTGCAGTAACATTAACTTTAGCTGTTAACTCTCCACGACCTAAGATTTTAACTAAGTCATTTTTGTGAGCTAAACCTAATTGAACTAATGTTTCTTTGTTTAAAGTATCTGTGATTTTGTTATTATCAACTAATTGTTGAATTGTATCCAAATTGATTCCTGTATACTCAACTCTGTTGAAGTTTGTGAAACCAAATTTAGGTAAACGTCTTTGTAAAGGCATTTGTCCACCTTCGAATCCGATTTTTCTTGAATAACCAGAACGAGATTTAGCACCTTTGTGTCCACGACCTGCTGTTAAACCGTTTCCACTACCTTCACCTCTACCTTTACGGAATTTATTTTTTACTGAACCAGCTGCTGGTTTTAAATTACTTAAATTCATTTTAATAATTTTTAAAGGTTAAAAGCGATTAAGCTCTTTCTACTACTACTAAGTGTTGAATTTTACGGATCATTCCTTCGATTTGAGGAGTAGATTCATGTTCAACTACTTGATTCAACTTTTTTAATCCTAAAGCAACTAATGTAGCTTTTTGAGATTTATCACGGTTGATAGCACTACGTGTTTGTTTTACTCTTACTTTGCTCATGATACTTTTTTTTAACCGTTGAAAACTTTAGTTATAGAAATACCTCTTTGACGTGCAATAGTTTCTACTGAACGTAAGCTTAATAAAGCACGGAAAGTAGCTTTTACTGCATTGTGAGGGTTAGAAGAACCTTTTGATTTAGATAATACATCATGTACACCAACAGACTCTAATACTGCACGTACAGTACCACCTGCGATTACCCCTGTACCTTTTGCTGCTGGACGGATGAATACTTGCGCACCACCGAAACGAGCTTCTTGCTCATGAGGAATTGTATTATTAAATAATGGTACACGAACTAAGTTTTTCTTAGCATCTTCGATAGCTTTAGCGATAGCAGAAGCAACATCTTTAGATTTACCTAATCCAAAACCTACTACTCCATTTCCATCTCCAACTACTACGATTGCAGAGAAACCAAATGCTCTACCTCCTTTTGTTACTTTAGTAACACGTTGTACTCCAACTAAACGATCTTTTAAATCTAAACCTGTTGGTTTTACTCTTTCTACGTTTTTAAATCCTAACATAATTTCTTTCTCTTTTTTAGAATTTTAATCCACCTTCTCTAGCACCATCTGCTAAAGCTTTGATTCTACCATGATATACGAAACCGTTACGATCAAAAACTACAGTTTCAATTCCTTTAGCTACTGCTTTTGCAGCTAAAGCTTTACCTACAGATGCAGATACTTCAGTTTTTGTACCTTCTACAGAAACACCTTTTTCACGAGATGAAGCTGAAGCTAAAGTTACTCCACTGTTATCGTCAATAATTTGAGCGTAAATTTCTTTATTAGAACGGTAAACTGATAAACGAGGTTTAGTTTCTGTTCCAAAAATATTTCGACGAACGCGTCTTTTTATTTTTTGTCTTTTTTCTACTTTAGATAATGCCATTTTTCAATGATTTTTATGCAGATTTACCTGCTTTTCTTCTAATAATTTCTCCTACGAATTTAATTCCTTTTCCTTTGTAAGGCTCTGGCTTACGGTAAGAACGAATTTTCGCTACGATCATTCCTAATAATTGATTATCATGAGATGATAATGTAATAATAGGGTTTTTACCTTTTTCTGTTAAAGTTTCAACTTTAATTTCTTCTGGTAACTCGATAACGATATTGTGAGAGAAACCTAATGACAAATCTAATTTTTGTCCTTGGTTAGATGCTCTATAACCTACACCAACTAATTCTAATTGTTTTTTAAAACCTTCTGTTACACCTGTAACCATGTTACTGATTAACGCACGGTATAAACCATGTAAAGCTTTATTTTGTTTAGAATCATCTGGACGAACTACAGATAAAACTCCGTCTTCGATTTTTACATCAAAACCTTCGTTTAATTCTCTAGTTAACGTAAGATTATTACCTTTAACTGTAATAACGTTATCTTTAAACTCAACTGTTGCAGCTGAAGGGATATTGATAAGTGCTTGTCCTATTCTTGACATAATTTCTTAATTTTTTAAATGATTAATAAACTAAACATAAAACTTCACCACCAACATTCTCTTGACGAGCTTGCTTATCTGTCATTACACCTTTAGAAGTTGAAATGATTGCAATACCTAAACCGTTTAATACACGAGGTAATTCTTTAGATCCTGCATATTGACGTAAACCTGGAGAAGATGCTCTTTTGATTTTACGGATTGCTGGCTCTTTAGTTACTTTATCGTACTTTAAAGCGATTTTGATTGTCCCTTGTGGTTTGTCTTGTCCTTCGAATTTGTAGTTCAAGATGTAACCTTGTTCAAAAAGGATTTTAGTAATTTCCTTTTTTAATTTTGATGCAGGGATTTCCACTACTTTGTGTCCTGCCATCATTGCATTTCTAACGCGAGTTAGAAAATCTGAAATTGGATCTGTATACATAATATAATTCTATAGTATAGCGCTAAAACACTACTTTTAAAATTAAACTTTTAATCTAAATGCACTATGCATTTGGGTTGCAAATATATGGTATATTTTTTAATTACAAACTATTAATGAAATTTATTTTATTTAAACCGTTTTATTCTACTGCAATAGCGATTGGAGTGGAAATCCTTTTTCCAGAGAAAAAGATTGGAATGTAAAGCGCGGGCCGAAGGTATTGCCCTAAAAATATAGTTGTATTTAAAAATAAAAAAATCCCTTACGCATGCGCAAGGGATTTTATATTTAATAACTTATTGATAAAATATTACCAAGAAGCTTTTTTAACACCTGGGATTAACCCTTCGTTCGCCATTTCACGGAAAGTTACACGAGAGATCCCGAAAGTTCTCATGTATCCTCTTGGACGACCTGTTAATTTACAACGGTTGTGTAAACGTACAGGAGAAGCGTTTTTAGGTAATTTTTGTAATGCTTCGTAATCACCAGCTTCTAATAAAGCAGTTCTTTTCGCAGCATACTTAGCAACTAATGCTTCTCTTTTGCGCTCACGCGCTTTCATTGATTCTTTAGCCATGACTTCTTATTTTTCTTTAGTAAATGGTAATCCAAATTTAGATAATAAAGCTTTCGCTTCTTTATCAGTATTCGCAGATGTTACAAAAGTAATATCTAAACCTTGAATTTTTTTGATTCTATCAATATTAATTTCAGGGAAGATAATTTGTTCTTTAACACCTAAGTTATAGTTACCTCTACCGTCGAAACCTGTAGAAGAAATTCCGTTAAAATCACGTACACGTGGTAATGCAGAAGATACTAAACGATCTAAGAATTCGTACATTTTCTCACCACGTAAAGTAACTTTAGCACCAATTGGCATACCTTTACGTAATTTGAAAGCTGCTTCATCTTTCTTAGAAATAGTAGCTACTGCTTTTTGACCTGTGATTAATTCTAACTCTTCGATAGCGTAATCAACGATTTTTTTATCAGCTGTAGCAGCACCTAAACCTTGAGATAAAACGATTTTCTCTAATTTAGGAACTTGCATAATAGATTTGTAAGCGAACTCTTCTTTAAGAGCAGCTACAATCTCTTCTTTATATTTAACCTGCGGACGAGGTGTGTATGTAGTTGTACTCATTCTTAAATAGCTTTACCTGATTTTTTAGCAATTCTTACTTTTTTCCCTCCTTCTTCTTTGATAGCTACTTTCGTTGCTTTTCCAGTTTCAGGATCTACTAAAGCCAATTTACATAAATAGATTTGAGCTTCTTTTTCTACAACTCCACCTTGTGGATTTTGTGCGCTTGGCTTTATACGTTTTTTTGCGATATTAACCCCTTCAACGATAGCTTTAGCTTTGTCAGGGAATACGCGTAATACAGTACCAGTTTGTCCTTTTGAAGAACCTGATAAAACGACTACTTTGTCTCCTTTTTTAATTTTTAACTTTGCCATGTTGTTATATTATAATACCTCTGGGGCTAATGATACAATTTTCATATATTCTTTATCACGTAACTCACGAGCAACTGGACCGAATACACGAGTTCCACGCATTTCTCCTTGAGTGTTCAATAATACACATGCATTATCGTCGAAACGGATATATGAACCGTCTTTTCTACGAACTTCTTTTTTAGTTCTAACTACAACAGCTTTTGATACAGCACCTTTTTTAACGTTTCCTGAAGGTGTAGCTTCTTTAATCGCAACAACGATTTTGTCACCTACTGATGCGTATCTTCTTTTAGTACCACCTAAAACGCGGATTACTAATGCTTCACGAGCTCCTGTGTTATCTGCAACTTTTAATCTAGATTCTTGTTGTAACATAACTTATATTATTTAGCTCTTTCAATAATTTCTACTAATCTCCATCTTTTGTTTTTAGACAAAGGACGAGTTTCCATGATACGCACAGTGTCACCTTCGTTACACTCATTATTTTCGTCGTGCGCTGTATATTTCTTCGTTTTTAAAACGAATTTCCCATAGAATGGGTGCTTTTGTTTCTTAGTTTCAGCTACAACAATGGTTTTTTCCATTTTGTTTGAAGTAACTAAACCAACTCTTTCTTTTCTTAATTTTCTTTCCATCAGTTACAGATTACTGTTATGATTGTTTTTCGTTTAATACGGTATTCAAACGAGCAATTGTTCTACGTAAGTCTCTAATACCGATTGGATTTGCTACAGGAGAAACTGCATTAGTCAATTTTAATTGATCGTAATTTGCTTGTTCTTCAGCTATTTTAGCTTGTAACTCCTCAACACTTAGATTTCTAATATCTGCTGCTTTCATTTTTTCTTAATTTTTTGAAAATAATTAATTTTGGAAATCACGTGCAACGATAAACTTAGTCTTAACAGGTAATTTCTGAGCTGCTAAACGCAATGCTTCAGTTGCAACCTCTAATGGCACACCTCCTACTTCGAATAAGATACGACCTGGTTGTACAGGAGCAACCCAGTATTCTGGAGCACCTTTACCTTTACCCATACGTACCTCTGCTGGTTTCTTAGTAATTGGTTTATCTGGAAATATTTTAATCCATAATTGACCTTCTCTCTTCATACAACGAGTTGCAGCAATACGAGCTGCCTCGATTTGACGAGCTGTAATAAACGCTTCGTCTAAAGATTTGATCCCGAAAGTCCCGTAAGCTAATTGAGTTCCTCTGTGAGAAACACCTTTCATCTTACCTTTTTGGGTTTTTCTAAATTTTACTCTTCTCGGTGATAACATATCTACTTAATTCTTTATGTTAGTTGTTAAACTAAATTATCGCTTTCTATTATTAGATCTTTCACCCCCTTTTCTGTTGTCAGATTTCTTTTGTTTCTTTTGTAATCCAACTAAAGGAGATAATTCTCTCTTACCATATACCTCACCTTTCATGATCCATACTTTGATCCCTAAACGACCGTAAGTTGTATGAGCTTCTGAAATGTGGTAATCAATGTCTGCACGGAATGTAGACAAAGGAATACGTCCATCTTTGTAAGTTTCTGAACGTGCCATCTCTGCACCGTTTAAACGACCAGAGATTTGAACTTTAATTCCTTCTGCGTTCATTCTCATTGCAGATGTTATAGCCATTTTTACAGCACGACGGTAAGAAATACGATTCTCAATTTGACGAGCGATACTATCACCTACTAAGATTGCATCTAATTCTGGTCTCTTAATTTCGAAGATGTTAATTTGAACCTCTTTACCAGTGATTTTCTTTAACTCTTCTTTTAATTTATCAACTTCTTGTCCACCTTTACCAATAATGATACCTGGACGAGCAGTAGTTACAGTTACTGTAACTAATTTTAAAGTACGATCGATGTAAATACGAGAAACTCCGGCTTTAGATAAACGAGCTCTTAAGTAAGTACGAATTTTCGCATCTTCAGCAATTTTATCACCGTAATCATTTCCACCGTACCAGTTAGAATCCCATCCTCTGATGATTCCTAAACGATTTCCGATTGGATTAGTTTTTTGTCCCATATTCTTAATCTTGTACTTTTTGTTTATCTTCTTTAGTTCCTAAAACCAAAGTTACATGGTTTGAACGTTTTCTGATTCTATGTGCTCTACCTTGAGGTGCAGTACGAATTCTTTTTAATTGACGCGCACTATCAACAGATACTTCTTTTACATATAACCCAGCTTCTTCTACGTCAGCTCCTTCGTTTTTAACTTGCCAGTTAGCGATAGCGCTTAATAACAATTTTTCTAAACGAATTGATGCATGATTTTTAGTATATTTTAATATACCTAAAGCTTTTTGAATCTCAACTCCACGGATGATATCAACTACCAATCTCATTTTACGAGGAGAAGTAGGAACATTATTTAATTTCGCGAAAGCTACCTGCTTGTTAGCTTCTTTGATTCTTTCGTTACTTAATCTTTTTCTAGATCCCATGGCCTTCTACTATTTTTTTCCTTTGTTTTTAGCTCCGGCATGACCTCTAAAAGTACGTGTAGGAGCGAACTCACCTAATTTATGACCTACCATATTCTCAGTTACATATACAGGAATAAATTGTTTCCCATTGTGAACTGCGATAGTCTGACCAACGAAGTCAGGAGAGATCATTGATGCTCTTGACCAAGTTTTGATCACGTTTTTGCTTCCTGATTCAACATTAGCAAGAACTTTCTTTTCTAATTTATAGTGGATGAATGGTCCTTTTTTTAATGAACGTGCCATAAATTATTTTTTTCTTCTTTCAACAATATATTTGTTAGACGCTTTTTTCTTGTCACGAGTTTTGTAACCTTTAGCTGGAATACCGTTACGAGAACGAGGGATACCTCCTGTCGCACGACCTTCACCACCACCCATTGGGTGATCTACAGGGTTCATAACCATTGCACGAGTTCTTGGACGACGACCTTGCCATCTAGAACGACCTGCTTTACCAGAAACTTCTAACTGATGATCTGTGTTAGAAACAACACCTACTGTTGCTTTACACTCCACTAAAATCATTCTTGATTCACCACTTGGTAACTTAACGATAGCATATTTACCATCACGTGCTACTAATTGAGCATAAGTACCTGCACTTCTTGCCATAACAGCTCCTTGCCCTGGACGTAATTCTATACAAGAAATTACTGTACCTAATGGGATATTTTTAAGCTTCATAGCATTACCTACTTCTGGTTCTGCATTATCAGCTGAAACAATAACTTGTCCTGCTTTTAAACCGTTTTGAGCAATTATATAACGTTTTTCACCATCTTCGTAAGATAATAAAGCGATAAATGCAGTTCTGTTTGGATCATATTGAATTGATTCTACAGTTGCAGCACCTTCTTTATCTCTTTTGAAATCGATAATACGGTATTTTTGTTTGTGTCCACCACCGATATAACGCATTGTCATTTTACCAGTGTTGTTACGTCCACCCGATTTAGATTTTCCTTCTAGTAATGTCTTTTCTGGCTTAGCTTTTTTGTCTACTGCCGCAAATTCATTTACCACTCTAAAACGTTGTCCTGGGGTGATAGGTTTTAATTTTCTTACTGACATTTTTTAATTCTTAAATTATCCGAACAACTCTATTTCTTGACCTTCAGCTAAGCTAACGATCGCTTTTTTCAATTTATTTGTTTTTCCAGTTTGAAAACCTGTTTTTGTGTAACGAGTTTTTACTCTTGGAGCAGAAACTAAAGTACTAACAGAAACTACAGAAACACCATAAGTTTTTTCTACAGCTTCTTTAATTTGTAATTTGTTTGCTTTAGTATCTACATAAAACGAATATTGCCCTAATAACTCACTGTTACTAGTTGCTTTTTCTGAAATTACTGGTTTAATTATGATTCCCATTTTCGTCTTATTTTGTTAAATTTTCTTGAACAGTTGCTAAAGAACCTTCTAAAAATACAATTTGAGAAGCATTAATTAAATCATATATATTCAACTCAGATGTAGTTACAACTTTAGTTTTTTGTAAGTTACGAGATGATAAATATACATTGTTATTAGATTCACCCAATACAAATAAAGTTTTAGTATTTTCTAAACCTAAGTCGTTTAATACTGTTTTAAACTCTTTTGTTCTTGGAGCTTCAAATGTAAAGTTTTCAACAACTTTAATTTCGTTTTCAGCTAACTTTTGTGATAAAACTGATTTCTTAGCTAATCTCTTTTGTGTCTTATTGATTTTGAAAGAGTAGTTTCTTGGACGTGGTCCAAATACTCTACCTCCACCTCTAAATACAGGAGATTTGATAGAACCTGCACGAGCTGTACCAGTTCCTTTTTGCTTTTTGATTTTACGAGTAGATCCCGCAATCTCAGCTCTTTCTTTTGCTTTATGTGTTCCTTGGCGTTGAGCAGCTAAATATTGTTTAACTTCTAAATACACTGTATGTGTAGATGGCTCAATTCCAAAAACTGCTTCGTCTAAAGATACTGTTCTTCCAGTTTCTTGACCTTTGATGTTTAATACTACTACTTCCATCTTCTAACGATTACGTATGAATTTTTAGGACCTGGGATAGCACCTTTCACGATTAAAAGGTTTTTCTCAGCATCAACTTTAAGTACTTTTAAGTTCTGAACAGTAACTTGTTTACCACCCATTCTTCCAGCCATACGCATTCCTTTGAATACACGAGATGGATCTGAACCAGCACCGATAGAACCTGGAGCTCTTAAACGGTTATGTTGACCGTGTGTAGCTTGACCTACCCCACCGAAACCATGACGTTTAACTACACCTTGGAAACCTTTTCCTTTAGAAGTACCTGTGATACTTACAAACTCATTTTCGCCGAATAATTCAACGTTCACTTCGTCTCCTAAGTTTAATGATTTTACGAATTCTTCTCCGTAAAACTCAACTAATTTTCTTTTAGGAGTTGACCCTGCTTTTTTAAAGTGACCTTTTAAAGCATTAGTCGTGTTTTTTTCTTTTGCGTCATCGAAACCAAGTTGAGCAGCAACGTACCCATCTTTCTCTAAGGTTCTGACTTGAGTAACCACACATGGTCCTGCTTCAACGATAGTAACAGGAATATTTTTCCCATTCTCATCGAACAAGCTAGTCATCGCGATTTTTTTACCAATGATACCTGACATTTGATTAAAATATGTTAATAATTTGTTTAATATTTCAGAGAATGTGGCGATTAGACCACTAGAGACCTTCTCTAAAATTAGCATGCAAATGTAAGAATTATTTTATAAACCACAAATTTTCAATGAATTATTTTTCAAAAGATTATAATTATTAAAAATTAATGGATAAAAAATTCTAAACATCTTTATAAAAAAACCTCGAGATGTGCACGTCTCGAGGTTTATATTTATTTAAAGTGTTCTATAACTACACTTTAATTTCTACTTCAACACCACTAGGTAATTCTAACTTCATTAAAGCATCAACTGTTTTAGATGAAGAAGAATAAATATCTAACAATCTTTTGTGTGCAGATAATTGAAATTGCTCACGAGATTTTTTGTTAACGTGTGGAGATCTTAAAACCGTAAAGATTCTTTTGTGAGTTGGTAATGGAATAGGCCCATTTACAACAGCACCTGTAGCTTTAACAGTTTTTACGATTTTTTCAGCTGATTTATCAACTAAATTATAATCGTAAGATTTTAATTTTATTCTAATTTTTTGACTCATTTTTCTTGAATTAAGCGTTACCTTTTGCTTTAGCGATTACAGCTTCAGACACGTTTGATGGCGCTGGAGCATAATGATCGAATTCCATTGTAGATGTAGCACGACCAGAAGATAATGTACGTAACGATGTTACATAACCGAACATTTCAGCCATTGGAACCATAGCTTTAATAACTTTAGCGTTATTTCTATCTTCCATTCCAGAAACTTGTCCACGTCTTCTATTCAAGTCACCTACGATGTCACCCATGTTTTCTTCTGGAGTTAAAACCTCTAACTTCATGATAGGCTCTAAAATCTGAGCACCAGCAGCTTTAGCAGCAGCTTTGTAACCCATTTGAGCAGCTAACTCGAAAGATAATTGGTCAGAATCCACAGGGTGGAAAGATCCATCTTTTAATGTAACTTTTAATGAATCCATTTCGAATCCAGCTAAAGGTCCGTTTTTCATTGCAGCTTTAAATCCTTTTTCAATAGAAGGGATAAATTCTTTAGGAATATTACCACCTTTAATGATAGATTCAAATTCTAAACCTGTTTTACCTTCATCTGCTGGTCCCATTGTGAAAACAATGTCAGCAAATTTACCACGTCCACCAGATTGTTTTTTATAAACTTCACGGTGTTCAGCTGGTCTTGAGAATGACTCTTTGTACTCTACTTGAGGCTCTCCTTGGTTAACTTCTACTTTGAATTCACGCTTTAAACGATCAACAATGATATCTAAGTGTAACTCACCCATTCCAGAAATAACTGTTTGCCCTGAAGCTTCATCAGTTCTAACTGTAAATGTTGGATCTTCTTCAGCTAATTTAGCTAAAGCCATACCCATTTTATCAACATCAGCTTTAGTTTTAGGCTCAACCGCGATACCAATAACTGGGTCTGGGAAGTCCATAGATTCTAAAACGATAGGTGCTTTTTCATCACATAAAGTATCTCCTGTTTTAATATCTTTAAACCCTACAGCAGCTCCAATATCTCCAGCTTCGATGAATTCGATTGGCTCTTGTTTTGCAGCATGCATTTGGAAGATACGAGAGATACGTTCTTTGTTACCAGAACGAGTATTTAATACGTAAGATCCAGCATCTAAATGACCAGAATAAGCACGGAAGAATGCTAAACGACCTACATAAGGGTCAGTAGCAATTTTAAACGCTAATGCAGAAAATGGTTCATCTGCAGAAGGTTTTCTTGTTATTGGCTCTTCTGTTTTTGGATCTGTACCGTGAATAGCATCTTTATCTGTTGGAGCAGGTAAATAACGACAAACAGCATCTAACATAAACTGAACTCCTTTGTTTTTGAAAGAAGATCCACAAGTCATTGGGATAATAGACATGTCTAATGTTGCTGCACGTAAAGCTGCATGAATTTCGTCTTCTGTAATAGAGTTTTCATCTTCCATGAATTTCTCTAATAAGTTTTCGTCATAAGCAGCGATTTCCTCGATTAATTGAGCTCTGTATTGTTTAACTTCGTCAACTAAATCTGCAGGAATTTCTACAACGTCAAAAGTAGAACCATTGTTTTCATCATGCCATACAATCGCACGGTTTTTGATTAAATCAACGATACCTTTGAAATCAGCTTCTTCACCGATAGGTAATACAATAGGAACAGCATTAGATCCTAACATTTCTCTTACCTGACGACATACATTTAAGAAATTAGATCCTTGACGGTCCATTTTGTTAACAAATCCCATACGTGGAACTTTGTAGTTGTCAGCTAAACGCCAGTTAGTTTCTGATTGAGGCTCAACACCATCAACTGCTGAAAATAAGAATACTAATCCATCTAATACACGTAATGAACGGTTTACCTCTACAGTAAAGTCAACGTGACCAGGAGTATCAATAATATTGAAGTGGTATCCTTTTGCATCTGCTAATGGCTTACCTTGTTCCGTTGGAAAAGTCCAAGTACAAGTTGTAGCCGCAGAAGTAATGGTAATACCACGTTCAGCCTCTTGCTCCATCCAGTCCATTGTAGAAGCACCATCGTGAACTTCTCCAATTTTGTGAGACTTTCCTGTATAGAATAAGATACGTTCTGTAGTGGTAGTTTTCCCAGCGTCGATATGCGCTGCGATACCAATATTTCTTGTATATTTTAAATCTCTTGCCATTTCTATTAGAATCTAAAGTGTGAAAATGCTTTGTTTGCTTCAGCCATTTTGTGAGTATCTTGACGTTTTTTAACGGCAGATCCTTCTTCTTTAGCAGCAGCAATAATTTCACCTGCTAATTTTTGAGCCATAGATTTCTCATTTCTGTTACGAGAGTATTTAATTAACCACTTCATAGCAGTTGAAATCTTACGGTCTGGACGGATTTCCATTGGAATTTGGAATGTAGCTCCACCTACACGGCGAGAACGTACTTCTACGTGAGGCATTACATTTGATAATGCTTCTTTCCAGATATCTAATGATGTTTTTTCCGCATCTTCTTTACGAGAATCTACGATTTCTAATGCATCATAAAAAATCTTGAATGCAACAGATTTTTTCCCATCGTACATTAAGTTGTTAACGAAACGTGTTACTAACTGATCATTAAATTTAGGATCTGGAAGTAAGGGTCTTTTTTTAGCTCTTGTCTTTCTCATTTCTCCTTAAATTTATTTTTTAGCATCTTTTGGACGTTTCGCTCCATACTTACTTCTACGCTGAGTACGTCCGTTTACTCCTGCTGTGTCTAATGCACCACGAACGATGTGGTAACGAACACCTGGTAAGTCTTTTACTCTTCCACCTCTAACCAATACTATCGAGTGCTCTTGAAGATTATGACCTTCACCACCGATGTACGCGTTAACTTCTTTTCCGTTTGTTAATCTAACACGAGCAACTTTACGCATTGCTGAGTTAGGTTTCTTAGGAGTTGTAGTGTAAACACGTGTACAAACACCGCGGCGTTGTGGACATGATTCCAATGCAGCCGATTTACTCTTCTTGGTTAGTTTTTTTCTACCTTTTCTAACTAATTGTTGAATTGTTGGCATACTAATTAAATTTCCTTTTAAATTTGGATTAAACCCATTTTTTGGGCATGCAAAAATACACATAATTCTTTCAAAAAAAAATATTTATCAATATATTTTCAATTGATTTATAAATTATTAAAGCTTAACTTTAAAATATTAAATTATAACTAACCTACAACAAACATGAATTCAACAAACAAAATGATTAGAATAAAATAATCACTTATTACAAAATCTTAAATCATTATTTAATATTAATTTTACATTAAAAAATCTATTTTTGCATCACAAAACATTTATAAATGTCAGTAAACTCTTTTTTTAAATTATTTACTCCAAAGGATAAAGTTTTCTATCCTTTGTTTGAGGAAGCTTCTAAAAGTTTAATCAAATTAGCTGAATTATTACACGAATGCGTAAATGCTCCATTGGAAGAACGTGAAGATTATATCGCTCAAATTTCTAAGATAGAAAGCAAAATTGAATATCTTACTCAAAAAACAAATCTTGAATTAAGTAAAAACTTTATCACACCATTTGATAGAGAAGATATTTACCAATTAGTAAAATCTATTGATTATGTTGCTGATAACTTAAATGGCGCAGCAAATAGAATAAATATTTACCAAGTAGAAAAAATCACAAAATCTATTAGAAAAATAAGTGCTGTGAATTTAGAAGCTTGTCAATTAATCGGTGAAGGTGTTGAACAATTGAAAGATTTAACAAATGTTAATCGCATTTACGAAATATGTGAACGCATTAATAAATTAGAAAATAAATCTGACCGTATTTTTGATAAAGCTGTACAAGAAATTTTCGAAAATGAAACTGATGCTAAAAACATCATCAAATACAAAGAGGTTCTTTCTTCTTTAGAATCTGCAACAGATAAGTGTAAAAGCGTAGCAAACGTCTTAGAAGCTGTTGCTGTAAAACATTCATAAAATGGAATTAACTATATTATTTGTCATTATATGTTTAGCCATTTTATTTGATTTTTTAAATGGTTTTCATGATGCAGCAAATTCTATCGCTACAGTAGTTACAACAAAAGTACTTACTCCTATCCAAGCTGTAATATGGGCTGCATTTTTTAATTTTGTAGCTTTCTTTATTGCTAAATTTATTATTGGAGAATTTGGAGTAGCTGATACAATTGCGAAAATTATAAAAGAAGATGTTGTTGTAGCTTTTGGATCTAATCCTTCAATTGTTGTAATGGCAGCTCTTTCTGCAGCTATTACATGGAACATATTAACCTGGAAGCTAGGTATACCTTCTTCATCTTCTCACACTTTAATTGGTGGACTAGCTGGAGGTGCATTAGCTGCGACTGGTTATAACTTTTCAGCTATTAATGGTTCTATTATTTTAACAATTATTGCTTTTATTTTAGTAGCTCCTATTATTGGTTTAATAGCAGGTAATGTTATATACATTATCACCTTAAATCTTTGTAGAAAAGCTAAACCTCATAAAGCAGATAAATGGTTTAAAAGATTACAACTTGTTTCATCTGCCATGCTAAGTATTGGACATGGATTAAATGATTCCCAAAAAGTAATGGGTGTTATTACATTTGCACTATTAGCAAACCAAGATGCAATTACTAATGCCAATATGGATGGATGGTTTATGAATGATGTTTTTGATTGGAAAAGTTGGCTAGCAACATCAAGTAGTACAGATATTCATGACTGGGTTCCTATTATGTGTTTTTCTGCTATTGCATTAGGTACACTAGGAGGAGGAATGAAAATATTGAAAACAATGGGTAATAAAATCACTAAAATTACTCCTATCGAAGGTTTCACAGCTCAAACTGCATCAGCTATAACTTTATTTTTTACTGAGCATATCAAAATGCCTGTTTCTACAACACATGTTATTACAGGATCTATAATTGGTGTTGGTATGGTAAAACGTATTTCTGCTGTTCGTTGGGGAGTTACAATTAGTTTACTTTGGGCTTGGATTCTAACAATACCTGTTTCAGCATTAATTGCAACTGGATTTTATTATTTATTCAATTTATTATTTAATTAAAAATAAAATAAATCATTATACAAAAAAAAAGACCTCTATTTAGAGGTCTTTTTTTTGTATAATGTAATAATCAATTATTAACTAAAATCGTTTTTAAGTTGAGCAACTTTATCTAATAACTGTTTTTGAATTTCTTTATATTCTCCAATATTTTGAAGTGGAGCATTTACTGAGAAATAATATTTAATTTTAGGTTCTGTTCCTGAAGGACGACAAGCAACCTTACTTCCATCTTCGGTATAGAAAATTAATACATTTGATTTTGGAACATCAATTATTGTTTCCTCTCCAGTTAATAGATCTTTATCAATTGAAGATTGAAAGTCTTTTATACGAATAACTTTAGAACCTGCCAACTCTTTTGGAGCATTTGTTCTAAAATCAACCATCATTTGAGCAATTAACTCCGCTCCTTCTTTTCCAGGTTTTACAATATTAATTAAGTCTTCTTGATAAGCCTTTCCTATCTCAACAAAAATTTCAACTAATTTATTGTATAGTGAACTACCTTTCTCTTTTTGTACAGCAGCAATTTCAGAAACTAATAAAGCTGTAGTTACAGAATCTTTATCACGAATAAAATCACCTACCATAAATCCAAAAGACTCTTCTCCTCCCCCAACGAAAGTTTCTTTACCTTCGAAACGACGAATCATATCAGCAATCCACTTAAATCCTGTTAAACCAACTTTACAATCAACACCAAACTTTGCTGCGATATCATAAAATATATCAGAAGTAACAATTGTGGAACCTATAAATTCTTTTCCTAATAATTTACCAGCTTCTTGCCATTTTTCTAATAAATAATAAGCCAAAACAGTATTCATTTGGTTACCATTCAATAGAACAATTTCACCTTCGTTATTACGAGTCGCAACACCTACACGATCAGCATCAGGGTCAGTTCCAATCACAACATCAGCATCAATTTTGTTTGCTAAATCAACAGCCATTGTTAAAGCTTCTGGTTCCTCAGGATTTGGAGATTTAACAGTTGGGAAGTCTCCACTTGGAATTGCTTGTTCTGGAACTTGATAAACTTGTGTAAAACCAGCTTTTTCGAAAGCTTTTGGAGTAATAGCTACAGAAGTTCCATGAATTGATGTAAAAACAATTTTTATATCATTTTTACCTTCCGAGGTAAAACTACCGTTTTTAACAGAAGCATCAATAAAAGCTTCATCAACTTCTTTACCTATAATCGTAATTAACTCATCATTTCCTTGAAATTTTATATCGTCAACTTTTGTATTATTTACTTCATTAATTATTTCTCCATCTTGTGGCGGAACAATTTGTGCCCCATCATTCCAATACACTTTATAACCATTGTACATTGGAGGATTATGAGAAGCTGTCAATACAATACCTGCATCACAACCTAAATGACGAACCGCAAAAGATAATTCTGGTGTTGGACGAAAAGATTCGAACAAATAAACTTTTATTCCATTTGCAGTTAAAACATCAGCAACTAATTTTGCAAAAACATCCGAATTATGACGGACATCAAATGCAATTGCAACAGATTTTTCTTTATTAGGATATGTTTTATTAATATAATTTGCCAAACCTTGTGTTGCCGCACCTAATGTATATTTATTAAGACGATTTGTTCCAACTCCCATTATTCCACGCATTCCTCCTGTACCAAACTCTAAGTTTTTGTAAAAAGAATCGTCTAATTCTGTAGGATTATTATCAATTAAATCTTGTACAGCATTTCTTGTTTCTACATCATAAGAATCAGAAAGCCATAGTTTCGCATTTTCTAAACTTGAACTCATTCTTGTTTTTATTTTTTAAGCACTTGTGCTTGATCAGTTATTTTTAATTCTTTATTGGGATCACCAATAAAGCTTACAATCGTATTATTTTTTGCCGATCCAGAAAGTATTTGTCTCACATTAACATCTAATAAAGCATTATCCTCTACTGAAAAATCAACTTCGTTAACTTCAAATTTGAACAAATTCAACTTTGAATTACTCTCTGCTTTTATCTTCATTTTTTCAGCAGTTCCTTCCAATGAAACAGTTGATTGATCATTAAATCTTAAATCTATTTTATCTGTAATTAAATAAGTTTGAGATATTTTTGCTTGATCTTTTGCTATAATTTCTAATTCATCAACATTCAATGCACCTGATGTTGTTACAGAAGCTTTTTTATCAACAATAAATTTCTTAAAATCTCTTGTAACGTATACATAAACATCATAAGAGCTAAAGTCATTTACATTCTTTTTTTCTTTGATTGATAAGGAATTTTTATTTGTGGTAATATCTAAATTATCAATTAAATTTTGATGCGAATCTATTCGCAAATCTGTAGTATTACCTGGAACTAAAATAACATTACAATTGCATGATACAGTTAAATTATCAATTTTATCTACTTTATATTCTTTTTGTGCAGTAGCTATTCCTTCTCCTTTTATAGAAGAATTACATGAGAAAATTAAAATACAAAATAAGCAAAGTAATATTATTTTTTTCAAGATTCATTAATTTAAATTAAGCTCTTTCTGAACTAAATATAATTGTTTTTCACGATTATTACGAACAATTAATTCACCTAAAAATCCAGCTAAAAATAATTGAGTTCCTAATATCATAAAAACTAAAGATATATAAAAATATGGATTATCTGTAATTAACTTCGCAGGAGAATGTGAAATATAAACTTTAAATAACTTCTCTATTCCAATGTAAAAAGAAGACATAAAGCCTAAGATAAACATTAAAGTTCCTAACAATCCAAAAATATGCATTGGTTTATTTCCAAAACGAGATGCAAAAAATAATGTAATTAAATCTAAAAAACCATTTACAAATCGATTTGCTCCGAATTTAGAAACACCATATTTTCTTGCTTGATGTTTTACTTTTTTCTCTATGATACGAGAATATCCTGCATTTTTTGCTAAAACTGGTATATAACGATGCATATCGCCATATAATTCTATATTCTGTGTAACTTCATGTCTATACGCTTTTAGTCCACAATTAAAATCATGAAGTTTTACACCAGAAGTTTTTCTTGCAACACCATTAAATAATTTTGATGGTAAATTTTTTGTTAGCTTATTATCTTGACGATTTTCTTTCCAACCAGATACAATATCTGCCTTTTGATTTTTAAGCATATGGTACAACGCTGGAATTTCTTCTGGAAAATCTTGTAAATCAGCATCCATAGTTATCACAACATCACCTTTTACTTCTTTAAAAGCCGCACTTAAAGCTGGAGATTTACCATAGTTTTTTCTGAATTTAATTCCTTTTACTTCAGGATTAAAATTCGCTATGTATTCTATAATTTGCCATGACTCATCTGTACTTCCGTCATCAACAAAAATAACTTCGAATGAAAAATCATTCTGTTCGCAAACTTTTTTTATTCTATAAAATAATTCTTCTAAAGAATCTTGCTCATTTAATAGAGGGACAACAACTGATATATCCATATGTTAAAAAACACGTTTTTTTAAAAATTGAGAAAATAAAGCAGAGATAGCAATATAAAAAGATAAGAACATAGAAAACAATCCAAAGAAATTTTTAATTGTAAATAAATTCAATGTTTTATAACTATCAGAATTTCTATATGTTTCTATATCCTTTGCTACTTTAGGATCAGCCATATTATCTGTAAAAGTATCCAAAAGACCTTGCTTCAGACTATCTTGAGCCCACTCACCTGCTGTATTAAAAAACACAAAAATCACAATAAGACTTATAGCACCAGCAAAGAAAATAGTATAAAAACCTACTTTAAATCCTTCTTTAAAACTCATCAAATCTTCTCTACTCTGGTAATTAATTGCTTTCTTTTTTGACAAATTAAATATCATGAAAAAACAATATATTGCATATACAGGTAAAAGTATGAAACAACATATCATAAAACTATATGTATAATAATCTTTTACTGATACACTACCATTCGTAGAAAAATAAAAATATAAACCGAAAAACAGCACTAATGTAATCGCTGTTAATATCAAAGAATTTTTGAAAATCTTATTAAAACTTATCATTTGACAAAGATATATATATCTTATAATTCTTTTGGGAATATTTTTATGTTTTAAAACAATGAAATTAAAAAAACATTTTTTTAAAAAAAAGCAATAGCGATTGAAGTGGAAATCCTTTTTTTTGATTGACTAAGTTCAAAAAACAATGCCAAATCAAAAAAAGATTGAGAACGATAAAGCGCGGCACGTAGTGATTGCCCCAAAAAATAAAAAAAATATTTATATATAATCTACTCATTTTTAAACAATAGAATCAAAACATGCGATTTTTAGAGAAAAAACTTTCGATAAACACTTTTATTTTATAAAAAATATTTTACCTTTGCATCAGGCAAGTCCTACACAACCAGCTCCTGTTGAACCCTCCAGGACGGGAACGTAGCAAAGGTATACGGTCGTAGCGGTGTGATGTAGGTCGCTTGCCTTTTTTTATTCTCTAAATTTAAGTATCTTTTTTTTTACCCCATTATTTATTCGTAAATTTGCAACCATTGATTTAAAGATTCAATGGATACAACAAACAAAGCACCAAAGTACATTTTCGTTACCGGAGGAGTAACATCGTCGTTAGGAAAAGGAATTGTAGCATCTTCATTAGGAATGCTACTAGAAGCAAGAGGATATAGAGTAACTATACAAAAGTTAGACCCATATATCAATGTCGACCCAGGAACACTTAATCCATACGAGCATGGTGAATGTTACGTAACAGAAGATGGTGCTGAGACTGACTTAGATTTAGGACACTACGAGCGTTTTTTAAATAGACCAACTTCTCGTGCTAATTCGGTTACTACAGGAAGAATTTATCAATCTGTTATTGAAAAAGAACGTCGTGGAGACTATTTAGGGAAAACTGTTCAGGTTGTTCCTCATATCACAAATGAAATTAAACGTCGCATAAAGTTACTAGGTAATACTGGTGATTATGATATCATCATTACAGAAATTGGTGGTACAGTTGGAGATATAGAGTCTTTACCATATATAGAAACTATTCGCCAGTTAACTTGGGAATTAGGAGAACAAAACTCTTTAGTTATCCACTTAACATTAGTCCCTTATTTAGCTGCTTCTGGTGAATTAAAAACAAAACCTACACAGCATTCTGTTCGTACATTAATGGAAAGCGGTATTCAAGCAAACGTTTTAGTTACACGTACAGAACATCATCTACCAAAAGATGTAAAAAATAAATTAGCATTATTCTGTAATGTTAGAAAAGAAAATGTAATAGAATGTATGGATGCTAGTACAATTTATGAAGTTCCATTTTTATTACATGAACAAAATTTTGATGAAGTTGTTTTAAAAGGCTTAGATTTGCCAACTGATCAGGAACCAAATTTCGCTGTTTGGAAAAAATTCTTAGAAAATCATAAGAATCCAAAAAATGAAATTGAAATTGCTTTAGTAGGAAAATATGTATCGTTACATGATTCATACAAGTCTATAACAGAAGCTTTTACTCATGCTTCTGCAACATGCGAAACGAATGTAAAAGTACGTTGGGTATATTCTGGAGATATAACAGAAGATAATGTTGCTGAACAATTGAAAGGAGTTTCAGGAATTTTAATAGCTCCTGGTTTTGGAGATAGAGGAATATTAGGAAAAATAATTGCTGCTAATTTCGCAAGAAGAAACAATATACCTACACTAGGAATTTGTTTAGGAATGCAAATTATGGCAATAGAGTTTGCAAGAAATGTTTTAGGATATGAAAAAGCAGATTCTGCAGAAATAGATGTAACAACTCCTCACCCTGTAATTAGCTTGATGGAAGATCAAAAAGATATTACAGATAAAGGAGGAACTATGCGTTTAGGAAATTGGAAATGTACATTGACTGAAAATACAAAAATCAATAAAATTTACAATTCTACAGAAATTTTAGAACGTCATAGACATAGATATGAATTTAATAATGAATATTATAAGGAATTTGTAGATAATAATTTTATACCTGTTGGTAAAAATCCAGAAACAGAATTAGTAGAAATTTTAGAACATAAAACACACCCATATTATATAGGTGTGCAATTCCATCCGGAATACAAGAGTACAGTTGCCTCGCCACATCCTTTATTTATAAGTTTTATCGAGGCAGCTTTATTGAATAAACAAAATGATTTAGTGCATGCAACAAGAGAAAAAATTTGATTTTAACCAGACTATTGGCTTTATTTTAATTGCGATTCTTTTTGGCGTATTCTATTATCTTAACAAGCCTTCCGAAGAAGAAATCGAAAAGCAAAAGAAAGAATTAGTACAGAAACAAGAGCAAGCTAAAAAGCAAGAACAATTAAACAAAACAGCTTCGCAAAAACTTTTTGAAGAGGTAGATACTACTCAAGCAAAAGATGTAGAAGTTAGTAATGATAAAATTAAGGTGAAATTTTCACCTAAAGGAGCTCAGATTTCTGATGTTCAAATTATCGGTTACGATGCTTACAATGTTAAAAAAGATGGTCACAAAGATCCTTTACACTTAATACAAGAAGGTTCTAATACATTTAATTTATCATTTAAATCTAAACAAGGAGCTGTAATAAATGTTTCTGACCTAATTTTTGTACCACAAGTACAAAAAAATGCTAACAATACTATTGTTACATTTACTGCTAACGCGCAAAATAGTCAGATACAATACATATATACAATAGGAGATTCTTATGGAATCGACTTTGAAGTTAAAACACAAGGTTTATCAAATATTACATCTGATAGCAAAGTTGATTTAGCTTGGAATATGAATGGTTTCAGTACAGAGAAAGGTAAAGACCAAGAAAAATACTGGTCTCACACTTATTTCCAATTCAAAGGTAACAAAGACATCGAATACGAATTATTTGGTGCTGATGAATGGAAAGAAGAAGATGCTATTTCTTGGGTTGCTAACAAACAACAATTTTTTGCAACAGTACTTTCTAACGAGGAAGGTTTCAAAGATACGAATGGTGGATCTGTAAATTCAGATAAACAAGATTTAGTACACAGTAAATACTATCATTTAAATTCTAAATTGGATCTTAAAAATAGTGAGATCAACACAAAATTCACATGGGATTTTATTCCATTGGACTACAAAATGTTGAAAAGCTACAACGACAAAGGTTTTCAGAATTTAATTGACTTTGGATGGGGAATTTTAGGATGGTTAAACAAATTATTCTTCTTAAACGTATTCAAATGGTTAGCATCTGTTGGTATTGCCTACGGTTGGGTAATTTTCTTAATGACAATTGTTGTTAAGTTAATCTTATCTCCAATTATGTACAAACAAAACCGTCAATCGGCATTAATGAAAGTAATTCGTCCAGAATTAAATGAAATTAATGAAAAGTACAAAGATTCTAAAGATGCGATGAAAAAGCAACAAGAAACTATGGCTATTTATCGTAATGCAGGAATTAATCCTTTAGCAGGATGTTTACCAGCATTATTACAAATTCCTATTTTCTATGCATTATTCCGTTTCTTCCCTAACTTAATTGATTTAAGAGGTGTTCCATTTTGGTTCGTAGATGATTTAACTGCTTTTGATGACTTGATTAAATTACCAGAATGGGTTCCATTCTTGAATGGTCACTTAAGTATATTTGCATTATTATATATTGTTGCAATGACAATTTATTTCAAGGTTTCTGGTTCTATGGATAATTTCCAAATGCCACAACAAGAAGGAATGCCAAATATGCAATTCATGAAATACATGATGTATATTATGCCTCTTTTCTTCTTCGTATTCCTTAATAACTATGCATCTGGTTTATCATGGTATTACTTAGTTTCTAATACAATTAACATATTTATTGTGTTATATATTAAGAAATATATGATTAATGAAACTAAGATTCATGAAATCATTAAAGCAAACAAAGCAAAACCTAAAAAACAAGGTAAATTTGCTTCTCGTATGCAAGACATGATGAAACAAGCTCAAGAAATGCAAGAGCAACAAAAAGGTAAGAAAAAATAAACTCTTATTTATAAATATCAAAAGGTCGTTAATTAAATTAACGACCTTTTTTTTTATCTCACATAATTTATTGTAAAAAGTTTTTAGTGTACAAAATACACTTTTATTTGTTGATTTCATTTTTATAGATTATAATTGTTATACAAACAATCACAAAAATGGAAAAACAATACGAAATTAAAGATTTAACTGCTAATCCTGGACCATTAGGATTATATGGTTTTGCTATGACAACTGTACTTCTTAACATTCATAACGCAGGTTTTTTTCCTGTAAACAGTATGATTATGGGAATGGGTGTATTTTTTGGTGGAGGAGCACAATTTATTGCTGGTGCATTAGAATGGAAAAAAGGTAATACTTTTGGAAGTATTGCATTTATGGCATACGGCGCTTTTTGGCTAACCTTAGTTTTTACATGGATAGCTCCACTTTTTGGTGTAGAAAAGCCCGATGGAAATGCTATGGGTTCTTATCTAGCCATTTGGGGATTATTTACATTTGTCAATTTTATACAAACGCTAAAAGGTCATCTCACAGGAAAATTACTTTTTGGCTCTCTTACACTCTTATTTTTCTTGTTAGCAGCAGGTAACTTCTGTGCAAATAGTAAAATAATTTCATTTGCAGGATGGATAGGAATTATTTGTGGATTTTTAGCCTTTTACGAAGCATCTGCAATCATGATTAATACTAAATATGAAAAAATAGTTTTGCCTTTATAAATAATTTGGGCAATCCCTACGGGACGCGCTATACATTTCAATCTTTGCTAGCAACTTAGCCTCATAAAATTGCTAGCAAAGGATTTACATTGCTATCGCTATTGCAATTTCTGTTTATCAACAGATGATATCACAATTTTATTCCATAAGTACAATAATGATAATGATACAAAAAATGATAAAATACAATGCAAAGGACTCATAAATAAATAATCATGTAATCCTAACAAAACAGGAACATAAGCTCCAATAAAAGCTCCAACAATACCTACTACAGCAGTAGCTGCAAGACCACCAAAATATTCTTCAATAAATAAAGCTCTTGCAATACCTGTACAAAATAAACCTATGATTATATAAACCATAACATTCCAAGAACTTGTAATTCCTAATGTAATAAACGCTAATCCAATCATAAAATTAATTTTTTTATTAATTATTAAATCTTTACTATTAATTCACCATAAAAAGTTAAGAATAATTTTTGTATTTCGTAGATTTGTAAGACTATAAAAATTAAAAATATGTCTCTAATAAAATCTATTTCAGGTTTCCGAGGAACAATCGGTGGAAATCCAGGAGATAATTTAACACCAATAGATGCTGTAAAATTTGCAGCTGCCTATGGCACATGGCTTAAAACACAAACAAATCAATCAGAATATAAAGTAATCATTGGTAGAGATGCTCGCATTTCTGGACAAATGATTTCTCAACTTGTATGCTCTACTTTACAAGGACTTGGAATAAACGTAATCGATTTAGGGTTATCTACAACTCCAACTGTAGAAGTTATGGTAACTCATCTAAAAGCTGATGGAGGTATCATACTAACTGCATCACATAATCCAAAAGAATGGAATGCCCTTAAACTATTAAATGCAAAAGGAGAATTTGTTTCTGCAGAAGACGGAGCTCAAATTCTAGAATATGTAGACAAAGATGATTACACTTTTGCTGAAGTTGATAACTTAGGAACATATGAAACATTTGATGATGCTATAGATTTACATATTGAAAAAATACTTGCATTACCATTAGTTAACACGAATGCAATACAAAATATGAATTTCAAAGTCGCTATTGATGCTGTAAATTCAACAGGTGGTATTGCTATTCCAAAATTATTACAACGACTTGGTGTTATACACTACGGAATATACTGTGAACCTAACGGTCAATTTCCTCACAATCCTGAACCATTAAAAGAACATTTAGGAGATATTTGTAAAAAAGTAGTAGATGAGCAAGCTGACTTTGGAATTGTTGTAGACCCAGACGTAGACCGCTTAGCATTAATTGACGAAAAAGGTGAAATGTTTGGAGAAGAATACACATTGGTTGCTATTGCTGATTATATTTTATCTAAAACTCCTTCTGCTACAGTATCAAATCTATCATCTTCTCGTGCTTTACGTGATGTAACAGAAAAATATGGACAAACTTATTCTCCATCCGCTGTTGGAGAAGTAAACGTAGTTACAGAAATGAAAAGATTAGAAGCTAAGATTGGAGGTGAAGGAAATGGAGGTATTATATATCCAGAATTACATTACGGAAGAGATTCTTTAGTTGGTATCGCATTATTTTTAACATATTTAGCAGAAAAAAACTGTTCAGTTTCAGAATTAAGAGCTTCTTATCCTGCATACTTCATGGCAAAAAAGAAAATAGAATTAACACCAGATATTGATGTTGATAATTTATTGATTAAGATACAAGAAGTATATAAAAATGAGCAAATAAATACTGTTGATGGTGTAAAAATAGATTTCCCAACAGAATGGGTACATTTACGTAAATCTAACACAGAACCTATTATTCGCATTTATACAGAAAGTACATCTGAAGAAAAAGCGAATGAGTTGGCTGATAAAATGATAGAAAGTATAAAAAGTATTTTATAAATAACGCTTTTATATACATTTAACAAATAAGCAAAAACTATAACAATTTTGTTATGGTCTTTGCTTATTTTATTTTGTAATTTAGTAATATATATGGACGAAGATTTTTTTAATAATGAATTGATAGAAAATTTTGAACAAATGCTTGATAATCGTGATTATAAATATTACGATTCCGAGGATTTAGTCGAAATTATTGAATTTTATATCGAAGTAAACGATAGCGAGTATGCTAAACGTGCACTAGAGTATGCAGAAAAATTACATCCAGATAATCTTGATATTAGAATTAAAAGAATAGATTATCTTTTATTTACAAACAAATTGAAAGAGGCTGCAGTAATTATTAAAGAATTAAAAGAAATTGCTGCAAAAGAAATTGATTATTTACTGGTAGAAGCTCGTTTTTGGGGAATGAAAAATATGCCCAAAAAAGCTATAAAAATTTATGAAAAAGCACTTGAAATAGATGATGAAGAAACTGACTTCATTTGTAATTGTATCGGAAATGAATATTTAAATTTAGATGAAGTACATTCTGCATTAGTTGCTTTTAAAAAAGCTATAAAATTTAATCCAGAAAATGATTATTCTTTTTATTCTATTATACAATGTTACGAAGAGATAAATGATGAAAAGGATTGTATAGAATTTTTAAAAGATTATATAGAAGATAATCCATATTCAGAAGCTGCATGGCTACAACTTGGTTTACTTTACAATCATCAAAAAGAGTATGATGAAGCTATAAATGCATTTGATTATGTCATAGCAATTAATCCAAATAGTATATCAGCTCATACAAACAAAGCTAACTCTTTAGATTTTTTAGGTCGATACAATGATGCTATAGCAACTCTAGAAGAGACTTTAGAATATGACACATCTGCTGCATCAACTTATCTAAAAATTGGTGAACTATATGAAAAACTAGATAAAACTCAAAAAGCTTTAAAATCTTATCATATTTCTATAAAAGAAGACCCTCAATTAGATAAAGCTTGGGCTAATCTTGCTGCTTTATATGATAAACTAGCAAATTTTGATGAAGCAGAATACTATATCAATAGAGCTATTGAATTAGATAATGATAATATAAATTACTATAGAAATTCTATTTATTATCTTCTAAAACAAATGAAGTTTGAAGAAGCTATTGAGCATTTAGAAAAACTAATAGAACTTGATCCTCTTGTTTTCAATTCATGGTATGCTTATATAGAAACATTAATTGCAATTGGAGAATATGAGCAAGCTATTGCGATAATAATTACAGGAGCATTAAAAAACTTTAATAGAGCAGAATTATTCTATCAATTAAGCAATGCTTATTACCATACAGATCAAGATAAATTAGGAGATGAAGCTTTAACTAATGCATTATTATTAAATCGTTCTCTAAAAGACAATATGCTTGAAATTTATCCTATTCTTCAAGAAAAAATATTAAATATAAATCAAGAGCCATCATAAAAATGGTTCTTTTTTTTACTATTATTTGATTATTATATAACAAAATATTAGCGTAAAAAATATTACCTTTATTCGTCAATTTAAATGTATGAATTTAGTAGCGCATCAATTATTATCCTTCGACAACAAAGACCTACAAATAGGCAATTTGCTTGGAGATATTATTAAAGGAAATAAATATTTAACTTTTCCTGATAAAATAAAAATTGGAATTCTATTACATAGAGAGATTGATTCATTTACAGATTCTCATGAAATAGTAAAAAAAAGTGCTAGTTATTTTCATGCATCCCAACACAAATTTTCTCCTATAATTATTGATGTAATTTATGATTATTTTTTAATCAAACATTGGCATTTATTTTCAAAAGTTCCTTTTAATACATTTAAGAACAATTGCTATCAACTTTTTCAAGATAGATATGAAAATCTACCTGAAAAGTTACAAATTAAAATATCTTATCTTATAAAATATGACTGGTTCGAAAATTATAAAAGCATAGAAGGTGTTCAAAAAACATTGAAAGGAGTTGGAAAACAATCTAAATTTGAGAATAATTTAGATCATATCATTCCTGAATTTGAAAAAAATTATACTTCGTTAGAAAATGATTTTCTTTTATTTTATCCAAAGCTTATTAACCATTGTAAAGCATTTTTACATTCCTATTCTAATACTAAAATTTCATTTTAGATTACGAATAAAAATCATTAGTTTAGGCCTATAAATAAATAGTAAACCTAAATGGATTTAACTTTTAATAAGAGAGAAGATCATAACAAACTTTTACTTTCCAAATTAGAAATAAAATTAAAAAAAGTATACTTAGGAGGAGGACAAAAGAGAATTGATACATTACATGAGAAAGGAAAATTAAGTGCTCGAGAGCGTATTGATTATCTTTTAGATAAGGATAAAGATTCAATTGAAATTGGAGCTTTAGCTGGTGATGGAATGTATCAAGAAGAAGGAGGATGTCCATCTGGAGGTGTAGTTGTAAAAATAGGTTTTATATCAGGCAAACAATGCATTGTTGTAGCTAATGATGCAACTGTAAAAGCTGGAGCATGGTTTCCTATTACAGGTAAAAAAAATCTTAGAGCACAAGAAATATCTATTGAAAATAAATTACCAATTATATATTTGGTTGATAGTGCAGGGGTTTATTTACCTATGCAAGATGAAATTTTCCCTGATAAGGAAAATTTTGGCCGTATTTTCAGAAACAATGCAATCATGTCATCAATGGGAATTACTCAAATTTCTGCTATAATGGGAAGTTGTGTAGCAGGAGGAGCATATCTACCTATTATGAGCGATGAAGCTATGATTGTTGATAAAACAGGTTCTATATTTTTAGCAGGAAGTTATTTAGTAAAAGCTGCTATTGGAGAAAATATTGATAATGAAACTTTAGGAGGTGCAACTACTCACTGTGAAATTTCTGGTGTCACAGATTATAAAGCAAAAGATGATAAAGATGCATTAGATAGAATAAAATCTATTGTTGGAAAAATTGGTAACTTTGAAAAAGCTGGTTTTAATCGAGTTGAAGCTCAAAAGCCTGCATTAGAAGAAAAAGAAATTTTTGGAATTCTGCCCGAATTAAGAAATGAACAATATGATATGTATGAAATCATAAAGAGAATTGTTGATAATTCTGAATTTGATGAATACAAAGCAGATTATGGTAAATCTATCATTTGTACATATGCTCGTATTGATGGTTGGGCTGTTGGAATTATAGCCAATCAACGAAAAATTATAAAATCTAAAAAAGAAGGAATGCAATTTGGTGGAGTTATATATTCCGACTCTGCTGATAAAGCAACTCGTTTTATCGCAAACTGTAATCAAAAAAAGATTCCTTTAGTTTTCTTACAAGATGTTACAGGTTTTATGGTTGGCTCAAAATCAGAACACGGAGGAATTATAAAGGATGGAGCAAAAATGGTAAATGCTGTTTCTAACTCTGTTGTTCCTAAATTTACGATTATAATTGGAAATTCATACGGAGCAGGAAATTATGCCATGTGTGGAAAAGCTTATGACCCAAGATTAATTGTTGCTTGGCCATCTGCACAATTAGCTGTTATGGGAGGAGAACAAGCTGCAAAAGTTCTTTTACAAATTGAAGAAGCTAAATTAATGAAACAAGGAGTTGAAATTGATGAAATAAAAAAACATGAACTTCTTGAAGAAATTAAATCAAAATATGATGATCAAACCAGCCCGTATTACGCTGCAGCAAGATTATGGACTGATGGAATTATTAATCCTTTAGATACAAGAAAATGGATTTCTAATGGAATTGAAGCTGCAAATAATGCTCCTATAGAAAAACAATTCAATCTAGGAATTATACAAGTATAATATCAAATAAAAAGGAGAATTAAATTATTAATTCTCCTTTTTTATTATTGTTCTGTATATATATTGTAAATCTTTTTTAAAAGACCAATTTGAAACATAATCTTTATTAATTCTTACTTTATCTGGCCATAAAATTTTATCATTATACTCTTTTGGATTTTCTACTTCCGAAAGAATTTGTTGTTCGTTTCGATATTTTATTTGTGCTGGACCTGTAATACCTGGTTTTATACTTAAAATAATACAATCATCACCTTTTAAATTATCTGCATACCCAATAACATCTGGCCTTGGACCAACAAAGCTCATATCACCTTTTAAGATATTAAATAATTGAGGTAATTCATCTAATTTATATTTTCGAAGAATTCTACCAAATTTTGTAATTGAATGCTTATTGGTTGTGATTGATGAAGATGACCCATCTATCATCGTTTTTAATTTATAAATTTTAAAGACTTTTGCATTCTTACCTACCCTATTTTGAGCAAAAATTCCAAAACTTTTAGTATCAAATGATGTTATAATAGTTAATAAAACAATTAATCCTACTAAAAAAAATAGTAGGATTAAAGCTAATATATAATCAAATATATGTTTAATTAACATTTTTAAAATTAAAATAATTTTTCTTTAATTCTTTGAAATAATCTTTTAATCTTTCCTAAAGTAGAATTATCAAAAGCCTCATCCTCGGTAAAATAACCATAACCGTAGCCGTAGCCGTAACCGTAACCGTAACCGTAACCATAGCCGTAACCAGATTTAATTTGAAAATCATTAAATATAATACCAACATTAGAGATTTCTCCCTCATCGTATTTATTAGAAATAGTATTTATAAAATTCTTTTCTGAATAATTGTAACGCGTAACATATAAAGTACAATCTGCAAATTTCATTAAATCATAAGAATCCGTTACAAGTCCAATTGGTGGAGAGTCTATAATAATATAATCATAAACGCTTTTTAATTCAGAAAATAATTTCTCCATTCTTTCACTCAAAATCAACTCAGAAGGATTTGGAGGGATAGGCCCTGCAGTAATAATATCTAGATTAGGGAGAATAGTACGTTGTACAATTTTATTCAACTCTATATCACCTGCAACAAAATCAGTTACACCTATTCTATTATTAATATTAAAATCATCAAAAATCTTTGGTTTTCTTAAATCAAGTCCAATAAGTACTGTTTTCTTATCCATAGAACCTATCGTACTGGCTATATTCATAGAATTAAAAGTTTTACCTTCCCCACCAATAAATGATGTAACTAATATTGTTTTATTTGTCTCATTTAAAGCAGGAGATTTATATAAAAATTTTAAATTAGATCGAATAGATCTAAAAGATTCCGATATACCTGATTTAGGATTATTAATAACCACTAATGGAGAATTATCTCCTAAAGCACCTACTAATCCAAGAACAGGAATGTTTGTACGAGACGTAATATCTTTTACAACTTTAACTTTAAAATCTAATAACTCTTTTATTATTACAAATACAAAAGGTATAATAAATCCAATTGCTAATGCTATTAAATAATTATTTCTAGTATTAGGATAAATTGATCCTTGATTTTGATTTTTTGCTGGATCAATAATTGTAATATCTGAAACTATTGAAGCTAAAGATAAATCTGTTGTATTCAACTGATTGATCAAGGTTGAATATAAATTACTATTTAAATCAAAACCTCTATTTGCTTCAACAAATTCAATTTCCTCATAAGGTAAATCTTTCGCTTTAAACTCTGTTTCTGATAATTTAGAATTAATAGTAGATAAATCTGTATTCAATTTTTCAAGATGAGCATTAACTATATTTGATATATCATTTCTTGTTTTTGCTATCTTTTGTTCTATATCTTTTATTTCATCTGCATTAGGCTTATAAACTTTTAGCATTTGAATTTTCTGATTTTCAAGTCCATCTAATTTATCAACATTAGACATATAATATGAAACATCTAGACCTGCTATATTTAAAGCTATTAAATTTTCTACACTACTCGATTTTTTAGGCATTAAACGATATAATGCACTAATTCTTTCCTGAATTTGTATTCTTTGTTTATCTAAATCCGATAAAGTAGTTAATATTTCACTTTTTTTTGTATTGAAATTATAAACACCTGTTCGTTTTTGTAACTCTTGTAATTGGTTAGTAGCACTATCCAACTTTAATTTGACCGTTGCTATTCTTTCTTGCAAATATTTTCTCGTCTGAAATGCTGAAAGATTCCTTTCTGCCAATTCATTTTCGATTAAAACACGAATAGAATTATTTAAAATATCTACTGCTTCATTAAGACTTTCTGCATTTTTAGATACCGCTATAATACTAGATATTTTTGAAGGATTTGAAACATTAAAATTTCTTGTCGCTCTAGATGTTGCTTGTTGAATGGGAACAAGTTTAAACGAAAATGAACTATTCGTAAAAGGTAAATTTGAACGTGTTAATTTTAATTTATAATTTTTACCAATAATCCATTGATCATAATATCCAACCTTTGGTAAATTGATTATATCTGATTTTATAATACTATCCTTTGAAAAATTATATAATGAACCACTATTATTTTCTGTTTCTAAATAAAATGATTTATTATCTTTCGGTTTAACTTTAATTTCAACATTAGCGATTTGCTGATATAAAGTATCTATATGAACATGAAAAGGAGCATCTAATTTATATATGTCAGATTTTTTAAAACGACCTTCCTCGTAATAAAAAATATAAGACTCTGTTTTTTTAACAACTTTTTCATTATGTATACGAGAAGTTAATGTATAGGATAGTCCATCAATTTTATTTGCATTTCCTCCCCAAATAAAATTAATTGAATTTGATGCAAGGTTATTGTTATTTGAATTATTGTCTTTAATTTTAAAAGTCGTATTAGCTGAATAAATTTTATTTAATTTCCAATTATTTAAATAAAAAGCTACAGATAAAGCTATTAAAATAGAGATTATATACAATGGCCAAGAATTTATAAGTCTTGGAATTAATCTTTCAATATCTAAAAATTCTGATTTATTTTTTTTAGTATTTTTTTCTTTAATATCTGTACTCATTATAATCTATCAAAAAATAAATAAACCCCTAAAATTGTAGCTATAGCACCCATAATTGTTGTTACAACTGATAATGGATTCAATCCTATACCCCATATTTTTTGTTTACGAGGATTAACAACTATTATATCATTATTCTGAACCCAATAATATTCAGAATTCATTACTGTTTCTTTTGTTAAGTCTACATAAACTTGTTTTGTTCCATCAGATTCTGATCTTATAATACGCACATTTTTTAAATCTGCATAAATATGATTTGAACCAGACTGAGCAAATGCATCCAATAATGTAACTTTCTTTTTTATAGATCTAAAAACTCCCTGACCAGCCTCACCTACAATTGTGTATTCAATTCCTGAAAGATTAACATCAATATAAGTTCCTTTTTCATCATATATCTTATAAAATTCTTTTTGAACAGCTTTTCTCGCCTCTTCTAGAGTCAAACCTTCTAATTTAATTTTACCAATTCGAGGTAATTCTATATTTCCGTCTTGACGTACATATACGCCTCTACCTGAAGTTGTATTATTCCCAGCAGTGATAAAACTACTAAGGATTCCCATTGATTCACCTGAAGAAGTAGCTACATTAATTAAAATTTGATCATTCACTTGAATATGATATTCTGGCTTATCAAATTCTATATAGCCTTTTTTATCTAATTTAAGATTTTTATCAGGTTGTATTAACTGAACATCCTTTAAGGAAATACAAGAGAATAAATTAAATAAAATCAATAAAATTAATGATTTGGTTAGAGTTGATTTAAAGTAAAACATTTATTATGATTAGTTTTTTTTAATTTTTGAATATACTATATATCTCAATATTATTATAAACAAAGATGATAATATAATGAAAAACAAAAGTAATAGATTAATTTCAATATTTCTTAATAAATACCCAATGATGACAAAAAATATGTTAACAAATACTAATGTTACTGATGTTTGAATATGAGAAAAACCTAACTTAATAAATTGATGATGTAAATGATTTTTATCGGGAGCAAATGGACTTTTACCTTGTAATAATCTAATTGTGAAAACTGATATTGTATCAATAACTGGAATTACAAAAATAAATAACAATAGGACTGGACCGGTTTTTAATCCTAAATTAGAAGTTTCACTAATATATAAAAATCTAATAGCCATAAAAGTTAATATAAATCCTATAACCATTGAACCTGTATCCCCCATAAAAATTTTATAATTTTTAGATAAATTATACCTACCAAAACCAATTAAAACAGCAATTGTACTAATTGCTAAAACACCAATTGAGTAATCAAAAATTCTATAAAATATATATACAAAACATAAACTAATTACTATACCTATACCAGTAGCTAAACCATCTATACCATCAATTAAATTATATGCATTTATTAATACAATAAATATAAAAAGGGTTAATAATACTCCAACAAAGTAAGGCAATTTATAAATCCCAAATAATCCAGAAAATGAGTTTATCATTATACCTGATCCAAATATTATTAGTATAGTACTTATGATTTGTCCATATAATTTTTTATCTGGTGCCACTACTAATAAATCATCCATTAATCCTATAAAAAATAATATTGTAATCGCTGATAAAAAAAATGAATAGTTTACTCCTAATCCTGTAGAAAATATTGACGTAGAAACTACAATTCCAAAAAATAATGCAACTCCTCCTAATGTAGGAACTTTATTACTATGTGAACTTCTATCTCCTGGAACATCCATTAATCCCTTTCTGATAGAAATTCTAATTATTTTAGGAATTGAAATCAATGTAATAAACAAAGCTGTAAAAAAAGCTCCAATAATATTTATAAAAATAGGAGAAATACTTAGTGAGTATAAATAATCTAATAATTTAAAGTTTTCCATATTTTTTTAATCCATTAAGTCCCCAAAAAAAAGTATAATAAAGAGATTTTATTATATTCATATTCAGAAAATCTTTATATACTTTATATTGTTTTATTGCAATATCTAATTTATTCCTAGAGACTGAATTACTTCTCATTCTATAAACGGCAAGAGAATCATTTATTGCCCTAGCATACTTTATTTTTCTTAATAATACTATCCACATTGCATGGTCTTCTCTTAATTCTACATCCGGAAATTCTACAATTCCAATTTTTGAACTATCATAAACTGAAGTTAGCATTGGAATTGGACAATTATATAATATTCTATTCTTGTCAACTTTATCTATAGCAATAAAATCATTTAAAATTGGATTTAAATTTTCATCAACTCTCTTATAGCTAGTATAAACTAAATCTTCCTTACTAAAAATAAGATAATTAATTGTTTTTTCTAAAAAATTTGGTAACCATAAATCATCGCTATCAATAAAAGTTATAAATCTACCTTTAACATTATTTAATGCTAAATTTCTAGCATGAGCTGCGCCTTGATTTTCTAACTGAACAAATAATTTTATTCTTGAATCATTAAAAGATTTTATTAAATTGACTGAATCATCTGTAGAACTGTCATCTACTATTATCCATTCCCAATTAGAATATGTTTGAGCTTTGATTGACAGAAATGTATCTTTAATATATTTTTCTGAATTATAGCAAGGAGTAATAATTGATACCAAATCTATTTCCATAATCCGTAAGCAGCTTCTTTACTAAATACAGTTCTATAATTACCAAAATTTGATTTATGTGCTTGCTTAACCTGAAACCAAAAAATCAATAAAATTGTATATGATATAAAACTAAAATAAATTAAGTACCTTTTAAAAGTGCTTCCTTGAAACACATATAACATTCTTCCAATAGTCATACCTAAAAAAACAAGATAAAATCCTGGTAAACGAATTCCAAAAATACCTTTTCCTAAGAAAAAATATAATAAAACTCCAACAATAAATAAATTTCTAAAATAACAATATAATTTATCATGTTCAGCATACTTATTATAAATAATAAGCGATAATACTGAAATTATTTTTACAAAATCTCCTACAGCTACATCTCCATCAGCACCTAACTGACTTTGATAGCTTTCAAACTTATCTTGTCCAATAGGCATAAATTTCATTACAACTTCAATAATTGAAGTTAGACCCGTATAAAATCCTACAATAGCTAAAAGTACTAGCCAGCCCATTATTGTTTCATTAAATTTCATTGGAGCTATCCAATAAGCTAAAATAAAAACTATAATTGCTTCGTGAAATTGATAACCTATTACTATACAAATTAAAAACTTAAGAAAATTCCTATCAATAATATAACGTATTGAGTATACTGCAATCGCATTTGCTATACCTTGTCTTATATGAACATGTTCTTCAAACATAAAGTTTGGCATTGAATATAAAAAAAGTACAAAAAAAGGAAAACCACCATATTTATAAAATGTAGAAGATTTTAAATAAAGAGAGATTGAAGCTATTAATAATGTTATTATACCAAAATCAAATCCGAAATCTACTAAAATTTTATTAAAAAATAAATAACCTTTTTCCATCCCTGACATATCTGCAATTCTAATAAAATTCGACCAATTTGTAATTGACAAATATGTAAATATTTCGTAATAAGCATGCCAATCAGGACTTAAAGCATATCCAAAACCAGCAGTTAAAGCCATTACTATAACAATCATTACATATAATTGTTTACTTGATTGTTCTTTAGAAAATTCTAAAAAAGACATTATACCAAGAAAAGTAAATATAAAAATGTAAATAAAACTCATCTTAAATTATATTTAATAAATTAAGATTTATTTGAGCTAATAAATAAAATATTTTTTTCTTATTATTTAATGACATAAGGTAATTATTATTAAAACGTTTATAGTTGATTATTTCTTTTTTATTAATTGAATTATTATTCAAAAAATCATTTAAAGCCAATAACATATTTCTTTTTAATAACTTATCTTTTACATAAGCAACATAAGCTAAATATGAATAATATGCTTGAAATATCTGAAAACGCTTTAAATTGCTGTTATTACTATTATAAGCACTATTCATAAAATAATTTGAAACTTCATTTACTGCTAAAAACATATCTAATCCTTTATTGGTATGTGTTTTAGTTATTGAATCTTGTCTTTCAAAATATTTATAATACGGGTGATTTATTTTTGATATTATTGTTGAATCTAAAACAAGCTTTGGGATAAGTTCTATATCTTCAAAATGAATTCCTTTTCTAAATCTATGTTTATCGAATAACGATTTTTTAAATAGCTTATTGCAAGCAAAACAACTCATTTCTCCAAAAATTGTAAAATCATCTTTCAATATAATTTTATCTCCAAGTTGTGGAGATTGTGGTAAACCTCTAAATTCTTCTCCTTTTTCATTGACTTTCACCAAGTCACAAAGTACTATTTCTGATTGATGTTTCTGACTAAGATTATACATTTCTTCAAACATATTCTTATCTATATAATCATCTGAATCTACAAATGCCAAATAATCTCCTTTTGAATTATCTATTCCAAAATTACGAGCATCACTCAATCCACCATTTTTTTTTATTATGGATTTTATTCTACTATCTTTTTTAACAAAATTATCTATTATTAATTGAGAATTATCTATTGAACCATCGTTTACAATAATAATTTCAATATTTTTCAATGTTTGATTTATAATTGAATCTAAACATTTTGAAAGATATTTCTCTGTATTATAAACAGGAACTATTACAGAAATTAATATACTCATGAATTATTTTTTAAATAATATTTTGTGAAGTTTTTTTCCTAATGGTTTTTCTAAATATTTATAACTTAACAATCCAAATAAGAAAAATAGAAAAATTAGTAATACCCCTATTATCCAATTGAATCGACCAAAAAATGGTGAAAGTTTAATAATTATTAGTACTCCTATCATTTGATGTATTAAATATACTGAATAACTTGATTTCCCTAATTCTGATAAAAATTTAACCCCTAAAAAATTCATCCAATTATTTTTATATAAAAATATGAGCCAAATAAAACCGCTTAAAACGACAAAATATTTCAACTCAATCTTTTTTGAAACTAAGAATATCAAACAAAAAAGAAAGATTAGATAAAATAAATATTTATAATCTTTATTATTATCATATAATTTAGAAATAATTATTCCTATCAAAAACCAAATAAAAAAATTAATAAATGGTACATACCTAATTATTTTATTAATTGAATTGTATAATGAGATTCCTAACACATTTTCATCTGTACCAAAGAGATACCAAAAAATTGTACAAAATAATGTTAATATACTAAAATTTAATATAACATTTTTCTTATTTATATAATACAATAATGATATTGAAAAATAAAAAATAACTTCTACCCATAAAGACCAATAAGAAGAATCTGAATAATTAAAATTTGTGTTAAAGATTTTATTGGGAATACTAGGAGTTAAAAATGTATTTGAAAATAAAAAATTTTTAAACTCTTTTGCTTCAGGGTAAAAAGAAACATTAAAAATATTATATATTACAAAAGTAATAAATGAGCATATTAACATTCCTGGCATTAAACGTAAATATCTTTTCTTAATAAATAATAATAAATTTTCAGTTTTATTTAGAGTCATAAAAATTACAAATCCTGAAATCATAAAGAAAAATTCAACTCCTAAATAACCAAATTTTAAAAAATCATTATCAAAAGAGTATTTATAATAATTAAGAAAACTACTATAATAATGATATAACATAACTATTAAAATAGCCACAACTCTGAAACCATCTAAAATATCAATTCTTTTTTTTCCCATTTAAAAAAAACTTAATCATAACTAAATAATACTTCGTAATCTTTTATTATTATTTCTTTACTAAAACGAGAGTGAATACTATGTTCTATTTCTTGTTTATCATGTTTTTGATAAAGAATATCTTTTATTTTATTTGAGAAGCCTTTAGAGTCTTCAATAGAAAAAATTTCTCCATTAATCCCTTCTTCTATAATTTCATTAATTCCTCCAGGACAATCATTGGCTAAACTATATATACCACAAGCTCCTGCTTCTAATAATACGTTTGGAAAACCTTCGTAACGAGAAGATAGAATAAATAAATCTGAGTTATATAAATATGAAAATGGATTATCTACCTTACCTTTAAAAGTAACATTATTTAATTCTAGTTTTTCTTTTTGATTTTCTAAATCATCTTTAAAAGTTCCATCTCCTAAAACAGTTAAATGAATTGATTCATTCTTTAATTCATTCATCACATTCAAAAGTAAATCAAATCCTTTTCTAGGAGAAAGATTACCTATAGCAAGAATATTTTTATAGCTCTTGTTATATTCAAAATTAACTTCTTTAACTTTCATTTTATTAATCATATCAAAATCAATAGGATTATTAATTTTTATGATTTTGTTTTCAGAAATATTAAAATTTTGAATAAGGTCATCTTTCATATCATCACTCTGAGCTATAATTTGATGAAAATTATTATAAAATTTATAGAAAAATAAAATTTCTTTTCGAGTTACATGCTTTGATACAACATTTGTTTCTCTTGCTATAAATTTTGTTTTTGAAAAAAGTGGGATAAGTGGAGATAAAAATGAAGAAATTTCTCCCCAACCAGTGAAAACAATATCTGGCTTTAATTTTATAATTAATGGAATTATTTTAAAAATTGAATATCTTATTCTTGATACATTTAATTCATGAATTTTAACATCTTCTTTCAGGTTATTTAAATAATAACCTTCTTTTTTGAATAATACCAATTCTGGCTTAAACAACTCTCTATTCAATTCATTACACAAAGTTGTAATTACTCTTTCTGCTCCACCTTGATTTAAATCTGGTAATATGAATAAAATTGTTTTCAAAAGATTAATCTATTCTATGGTTTATATATCCTTCTGTAGCTCTTTCATTAGAAACAATTGTAATTGGATTTCCCATCACAACTGAATTATTAGGAATATCTTCAGTCACATAACTATTGGGAGCTATTAAAACATTATCTCCTATAGTAATTCCACCTACAATGACAGCATTTGTACCTATCCAAACATCATCCTTTATAATAGGATATCCTTTTGTTTTACCTCGATTAGTTTGTCCAATTGTTACACCATGTGCTATATTACAATTTTTACCAATCACAGCATTTGGGTTAACAACAATTGTACCCCAATGACCTAAATTAAGACCTTCTCCTATTTTTGTTTTAGCAGAAATTTGATAACCAAATTTTATAGAATATCTTCTTAATAATAATCTATAAAATATTCCTAATGGATGTTTACTATTATATTGTTGAGCTTTTCTTAAGCAATAAATAAAACGAAAACCTGGACTTAAAAAACCTTTTATTAAAGGAGTTGTTGTCCAATATCCAAAATTTCGAAAGAAATCTTTCTGAATTGTAGTTTTCATAGGTTTAGTTATTAAAATATTGCTCAATAGATTTTACAGCATTATTTAGGCTGAAAGGTAAGGATTTTGATTTTATTATCTCTTGATATTTTGCTGCTAATTCTGGATTTTCCATAAAATATTTCATTCCACTGTATATTGCCTCTTCATCATTATTAATGATGTATCCTAATTCTCCATCGTTTAGCATTTCTCGAACACCAGAAACATCTGTTGCTATAATAGACTTTGCTAAAACCATTGCTTCAAACAAAACTGTTGGATAACCTTCATATCGAGAAGATAGAACATAATAATCCGCCTGAACAAAATAAGGATATGGATTTTCTTTAAAACCAATAAGTTTAGCCGTCTCATTAACCTTCAAATCATCAACTAATTTTTTTATAGTAGGAAAATCATAACCATCACCTACGATCCAAATCTGATGGTTATATCCTTCGTCTAAAAGTCTACGATGAGCTCTCAACAATCTATCAAATCCCTTTTGTGGAAAAACAGTACCAATTGAAATAAAAGTCGGTTTGTTATCAATTTTCTGAATTTCACAAGATTCTAAAGAAAGTTTCTTTATTTCTTCAACATCAATAGGGTTATATATTCTAGCAATTTTATTCTTTTGATCACTAGAAATAGCCAGATTAAAAAATAATTGATTTATTTTTTCAGAAATAACTAGAATTTTATCAAACTTAAAAAATGACTTTATTTTTTCTTCAGTATATTCTGGAACATTAGATAAATCATTGTGTATCCAAATAATTTTTTTTGATGATTTTATTGGTGAAGTTAAGATTTCATCTGCCATTCCATGAATTGCAGCAAACTCTATATCATACTTTTTATTTGGTAAAATATATTTATATAATAATTTTGGAAATCTTTTTAATATTGCTTGATAGATAACACGAAAAGCTTTTTGAGGAATATCTTGTATACGATTTGTAGTAATCATTTCTCCTTTGTTCAAATAATAAATATTAATCCAAGAAGGAACTTCTTTTAAATATTTACCTGAATAAAGATTAAGTAATAAATCTATTTCATACTTATCTGGCGAAAGATTTTTAAGAAATGTTACAAGAACTTTTTCTGCACCTCCATGTCGAAGTGATCCAATTCTAATTAATATTTTTTGTTTTTTCATAGTTTAAGTCATCACAAAATTAATAATTTTGTCAAGCCTTAAAAATAAAACTTATAAAATTAACCTACTATGAAAAAAAATATACTAAAAGCTACTCCAATAATTACGATATCACTATTAATTATTGGATGGATTATAATGCTTTTCCTAAATTATTATTTAAATAAAAATAATCATTTTACAGGTTCTAGAATAACATTTCCTATAAGTGTTGTTTATTTCTCTGAATTTAGTTTACAAGGGATTTTATTTTCTTTTTTATTCTTAATAATAGGTTTATTTATATTGAACAAATATGAAAAATTTAATTATTGGCAATTATTTTTTTCTTATATTATTCTTATTTTGTTAGGTAATCTGTCTCAAAGTTCTATTCATTACGCATTTCTGAGATCTTTTATTGATACTGATTTTCAATACTACCATGACGCTATAAAAATAAAAGATGGATATTCATTTATAACAAGTTACAATAAAATACAAGATTCATTAACCATGCATGCAAAAACACATCCTCCCTTTGCAGTATGGATTCAATATGTTTTATTAAGATTAACTAATTACTCTGTATTAGGTTTATCATTGTGCATGTCTTTCATAGGTTTATTATCTTTTATACCTCTTTATAAAATTTTAAACTTATTTAATATAGAAAAATCAAAACAGAATCTTTTAATACTAATTTTTTCATTAATTCCTGCAATTAATATTTATACAATAGTATCAATTGATGCTTTATTTTTATTATTTAGTCTTACGTTTCTATATGGTTTAATTCTAATAATAAAATCTAATAATTTAAACTATATTGGAATAATTACGGCATTTATAGGATTTACATTAGCTAGCTCTATATCATTCAGTAGTAGTTTTTTAGCATTTGTAGCTTTTATTATTTGTTTATTTGAATTTACAAGACACAAGAATTATTATCCTTTATTTAATTTTATAATAATTGGATGTTTATTCTTACTAATATTATTAATTTATTATTTTTTATTAAACTACAATCACCTAGAAGCTTTTTTAGCTGCTTCAAAATCAGAAAACCCTAGAGGTTTTAGAGGATTTTATCAACCTTTAGTCTATTTTTTTACTAGAATTGAAGATATAAGTGAAATTCTACTTTTTCTTTCTTTCAGTTTTTTTGCTTATTTATTTACTCCAAAAATTTTTAATTTAAAAAAAGGTGATATTAACTTTTATTTACCTATAATTGCTTTTAGTTCATTAATTATAATGTTTTTAACTGGAGCTTATGGAACTGGAGAAACAGCAAGAGCATGTTTATATATTTATCCTTATTTTTTATTGTTACTAATTAATATAAAAAATAAATATATTTTACTAAACATTGCATATGCAGCACTAACACAAACATTTATAATGCAAATGATTGGTGATTATTTTTGGTAATTATTTTTCAATTAAAATACCTATAGAAATTTTTATTCGCAATAGAAAACATAGCTTCATCACCTTTTGTATCTCCATAAGCGATAATTTCATCATAAATTGACAAATCTATTTCTTTTTCTATTCTGTTTTTCTTTTCTATATAATTACAATTTGCTGATAAAAATTTACCAGTAAAGTTACCTTTTTGATCAAAATCTGCAGTAGTACAAATCAATCCCATATCATAATAATCTGCAAAAGGTTGCAACCAAAAATCGAGAGAAGCAGATACTATAAATTTATCATTATAGTTATTTATTGATTTTATAAACAGATCTGCTTGAGGATAAATCAAAGTATTATGATTATTTATAAAATATTTATTTGATAACTTATCTATATCTGTTTTTGAAAATCCTTTTAAAAATTTAGATATGAATTTTTCTTTTACTTTACCTTTATCTAGAATTTTTAGTTTAGCTAGAACAAATAAGGGAGTGAATAAAAAATAATTGAATGAATATTCTTTGGGAAACGAATAACTCAAAAAATCAAATAATGTATCTTTTTTAGTTAATGTTCCATCAAAATCAAATAGATATAATTTTCGATTCATTACATTTTTAATTTTTTAAATATAAATTCTGGAATATTACGAATAATCATCATAATTCCCCACCATAAGAATGTTACGTAAACTATATTCTTTTTCTTCTTGTAAGCTTTATAAATAATTGTAGCAGCCTGTGAAGGATTTGCTGTTAATGGCTTTGGTGTTTCTATATCAGCTGTCATTTGTGTGTCCATAAAACCAGGAATAACAGTCATTACATGGATATTTTTATGAAACAAATAATTTCTAAGACCTTCTAAATATGCTGTAAAACCAGCCTTAGCTGATCCATATATAAAATTACTTTGTCTACCTCTTTCACCTGCTACAGATGATAATCCTATAATTGTTCCTGAACCTCTTTCTTCGAATTTTTTAGCAAAATGATTAATTAATACAATCAATTTTGAGTAATTTACTTCAACTATTTTTTTTGTATTCCAGTCATCGTATAAACCTTCCTCTGTATTTTTACCTAAATAACCAGCAGCACAAAATAATAATTCTGAATCGATAGTATTCAACTTAGAGAAATCATTTTCTTTTGTTAAATCAAAATCTATTACTTCACATTTTTGTTCAAATTTTGCATAATAATGCTGTGCTAACTTTTCAGTCTTAACTACGTTAGATGTAAATAAATAAACAAGAGGAAATTTTTCTCCTTCACTTAATATTTTTTCTACAAAAGCTACTGCTACATCTGAATTTGATCCTAATACTATCATTTTTTATTTTAATCTATTGATACGCTCACTTTGCATTGATTCGAATTTGTCTGAATCAACATTTTTTAAATAATTTGTTAATGCAGGATTAGACATTGCATCTTTAGTTCTATAAATATGTCCTCCATATTCCATTACAATTTTGTCTAAATCTTTCACTAATTTCTCTAATCCACTATTCACTTTAAAATCTAAAGCCAAAGTATAACCTTTCATTGGAAAAGAATTATATGCTTGTGGATTATTATCTCCAAATAATTTTAGAACAACTAAAAAAGATCCATTTCCACTTTTTGCAATTGTTTCCAAAATTTTTCTCATTCCTTCTTTTCCTTTTTCTTTAGGGATTACAAATTGATATTGAATAAATCCATTTTTACCATAAATTCTATTCCAATTATGAACTGCATCTAAAGGATAAAAAAATGTTTCATAATCTACATAATTCTTAAGATGTTTTTTACCTTGCTTATTGAAGAATATCCAATTAAATATTCTAATAGATAATGAATTCAAAACAAAACCAGGAAAGAAAAAAGGAATGTTTAAATTAAGTTTTTTCTTAATTTTTAGTGGATTATTTTTTAATTTATCTGGTAATTCATTGATTGTTGCATGTTCTCCTCGTAACATAATTGACTTACCTAGGCTATTCCCTTTTTGCAAACAATCTAACCAAGCTACATTATATGTCCAAGATTCTGAAGACTCAAACAACTCAAAAATCTCATCAAGATTTTTTGCTTGAATTGCTTCATTTCTTATGTATGAAGTTTCAATTTTTTTAAGTAAAAATTTAGCAGAAAGAATAACTCCTGTTAAACCCATTCCTCCTATTGTAGACCAAAACAAGTTTTCGTTCTCATTTCTAGAACAACGAATAATTGATCCATCTTCAATCATCAAATCAAAATGAATAACATGATCAGAAAAACATCCATCAACATGATGATTTTTTCCATGTACATCTGATGAAATTGCTCCTCCGACAGTTATAAATTTAGTTCCAGGGGTCACCGAAATAAAAAAACCAGCAGGAACAGAAGCTTCAAGTACCTCATCTAAACGAACACCTGATTCAACTTCTATTATTCCATTTTCTCTATCAAAAGCAATAAATTTATTCCATTTTGATGTTGATATAATTGTATTTTGTAAAGAAGCATCGCCATAACAACGACCATTTCCTCTTGCAATTATATCTTTATTCGACAAAATTGCCTCTTGAAATTCTAATAACGTGGTTGGTGATACTACATTTGCTTTTATTGCTGGATACAATCCCCAATTAGCTACTGGTGTAAGTTTTTTATTATTCATTATTATTTATAGTAGATTAGTAATACATAACTTATTCCCCAAAAAATTATTAAAATTTGTAAAAAAACATCTTTAAAAATTAATTTTGTTGGTGATTCAGTTCTCATATAAACAAATGTTTGTTGCATATAACGAAGTACAGCAGCAAAAACAAAAATAAATGTATATATAATATAATGATGAAATTTTGACTGTGTTTCAGGAGATAAAATAAACATTAAATAACACATAACAGCTACTGTACAAGTAACTGATAAAGCTGAATTAAGAAAATTTAAATTATATCCATCAAGAGATTTTCTTGTCACACCTTCTAATTCTGCATTTGCCAATTCTCCTCTCCTTTTACCTAAAGCTAGAATTAATGCTAAATCAAAAACTAATAATATTGTCCAATCTGTTATAATGATTCCTGTCATATATCCTCCTACTAAAACTCTTAATAGAAATCCAAATGCAATAATCATCACATCTAAAATTGCTATTTGTTTTAATTTGAATGAGTAAGCTATATTCATAAAAAAATATATTGCAACAAGTATTCCGACTTTTAATGTTCCAAGAAAAAAACATAACGCAATACTAATCATAAGTAATAATACAAATAATATTAAAGCATTATTTTTAGGAATTATACCACTTGCTAATGGTCTATTCTTTTTTTCTGGATGCTTTTTATCCTTTTCCATATCAACATAATCATTAATAATATAGATACTACTAGCAATAAAAGAAAAAATTAAAAACCCTATAATAGATTCTTTTAACAAATTGAATTCAAATAATTTTCCTGAAAAAAATAAAGGTAGAAATACAAACATATTTTTCACCCATTGGTGAATTCTCATAAGTTTTAGATAGTTGATCATTTATTTAAATATTTTCTTATAGAATTTTATTAAGTTAATTTCTAGATAATTATAACAAAACAATCCAAAAAATATTACTAAACAAATCGTTATTATAGGTGATATATAACCTAAGTGATAGTTTTGATTTAAATATTTTATAAAAACTATACCTAAATGATAATGTATTAAATACATACAATATGATGCAGTTCCTATTTTAATTAAAAATGATTGTTCTAAAAATTTTAAATATTTGGGGCGATATAAGAATGATAAAATAAAACCAAATATTAATATACAAAAAACTAATAATTCAAAAGATAAGTCTTTTAAATAGCATATTAACAGACAAATTATTATTCCAAATATATATTTATAATTTTTACTATTTTGATGAAGTTTACATAAAAATATACCAATTAAAAACCAAAAACATTCACTAAATAAAACACAACATCTCGCTATCAATTTAAAATATTTTAATTGTTCTTCTGAAAAATAATTAATTAATAAACGATGTCCTGTGTGACTTGAAAATAGAAAGTAAATAGGAAAACCTATTAAACAAAAAATAATGTAAAGCAATATATATTTTTCCTTCTTTAAATAAAAAAATGCCCCTAAAACAATATAAAAACATACTTCTACCCATAAACTCCAAAACGCATTATCTAAATAATAATATTTAATATAACCTGATTTTAAATCAAATACATGAGGATCTATAAATGTATTAGCTATAAAATAATTATTAATATCTTTTGAGAAATGGTAACCTTCTCCACTATAAAAGAAATGAAAAAAAACAAATATAATTGTTGAACAAATTAACATTGCAGGTGATAATCTTATAAACCTATTCTTAAGATAAGTCAAATAATTGGGTGTTCTTTCTAAAGTTAAAGAAATTACAAAACCTGAAATAATAAAAAATAAAGGAACACCTAAAGCTCCAAAATAAAATAATTCACCTAATTCAGGATAATTACTTGAGCTATAATAATGATGAAAAAACACTAGAAGTATTGCAAAAACTCTTAAACTATCTAGCACTTTTATTCGGTTGGATGGTTTCATTAATTTTTAAATATTATTTTTATAAAAATGGTGAACTATTTTTTATAATTATTTTTCTATTCTTTTTAATATAATTCAGTTTTAGTAAAACTCGAAAGTAAACTTTTATACATGTAATACACAATTGAAAATCTAATTTTTTAAGATATCTATAAAAGCTTGCTCCAAATAAATAAAAAGATTTAAAAAATACGTTGAAAAAACTATAATTTACATTACTAAGAATAGTAAAATACTTTATTGCCCAAGGTCCAAAATATGTTTTTCTAGTAAATTTACTTTGGAAATTTTCCTTCGAATATTCTCTGTAATGATAAGCTTCTGAATTAAAATCAATAATCACTTGAAAATTATTATATTTAATTCTATTAATATAATCTACATCCTCTCCATAATGAAAAAATAACGGATTAAATCCACCTATTTTTTTCAGTACATTTATTGGAATTAACCATAAAGCAGCATTAACAAAATCTACTGAATGTATTTTATTTGAACCAACAAAATCTTGTAATTTATTTTCTTTAATATAATATTTAAAAAGATTTTCTATTTCTTCTTCATTTTTATAATGAACAGGACTAATAATACCTATTGTTGGATTATTTATAACTTTTTCTATTAATTGGTTTAAATTTTTAATATCAATTGAAGCATCTTGGTTAAGTAAAAAAACAAAATCATAATTATTTGCTATTGCGTAATCAAAACCTTTATTATTTGCTTGACCAAAACCTAAATTAATTTTAGATTCTATTAATTCAACATTTTCATATTCTTTCTTAATTAACTCTACAGTATTATCTGAAGAAGCATTATCAATAACTACAATTGTTATATTATCGTATCCATATAAAGGTTTTATACATTCTTCTAACCATTTCTCTCCATTATATGTAACAATTATTATAGCTATTTTATTTACTTTTTCCATAGATTCATAATATTGGTAATTTATATAACTTAATAATTGAGGATTAATCTAATCATTTAGCTTTATAATAAATTAAACTAAAAGGATATAAAAGAATTGATAAAGATTTAAAATAATTCAAATCTTTAGTCATTTTAAAGACAGATCTATTATTAATAATTGAATAAACTTGATATCCAATCATATTCCTAATTAAAGCTTTAGGGTATTTTAATAGTTTAAAGCCATAAGAATTAATGAAAGATTTATATCCTTCCATTAATCCAAAAGTATTTTTACCAGACCAACGTGTATTAGAAACAGAATTTTGATCATCTTCATCTAAGTGATAATTACGAACAACTTTATTAATAAACCTTGTTTTTATTCCATTAGCATCATAGGTATTAAAAAAAACTGCTTGAGGTATATAACCTTTATTTTTAAAAGATGAATAGTCAAAAGATTTTAAAAGATTTTGATACGTTTTTGTTATAAATATTCCAAATTTATCTCCTCTCACCTTAAATTTATATCGCATGTCAAAAATAGAGCCATCAAACCCATTATCAGGATATTTATGCCCCACAATAGACCCATCTTCAAATTGAGATAATCCCATAACAGAAATATATTCATCTTGATTTTTTATTTGCTCTACCTCATCAAAAAGAATTTGTAATGAATCTTCTGGATAAGAATCGTCAGAATCTACAATCATGAAATATTTTGATTTAACTTTCTTTATACCTTCAAAAACTGTTATAAATTTATGTTGATTTTCATTCCAATAATATTCAATATCAATTAAGTCTTCATTGATAAAATCATTAACTATATTTTTAGTATTATCAGTCGAACCATCATCCATAATAATCCACTTAAAATCTTTAAATGTTTGATTTCTTAATGATTCATATACTCTTGGTAATGTATGTAATCTATTAAATGTTGGTGTAACAATTGTTATTTTAGTTTCTTTCATTTTCTAATTTCAATTGATACTGTTGTTCAAAAACTTCTGCAACTTGCTTATAAATCAAATTTTCATCAAATTTCATTTTTGCATTCTTTGTCCCTTCAATAATTTCATTGACTAATGAAGGATTTATCAAAAATGATTTCATTGACTCATACATCTCATTTTCATCATATTTTATTAATACTCCATCAACTTCATCATCAATCATTTCAGGAATTCCTCCTACATCAGTACTTATTATTGGTTTTTCTAATGCTAATGCTTCATTAATAACCAATGGATATGCTTCAGATCTTGTTGGTAAAACAAAATAATTTGCATTTTTAATATAAGGGTAAGGGTTAATTTTTGTCCCTAATAGTTTAAATGTTTCCTCTAAATTTAATTGATTAATTTTTTTTATTAAATTTTCTTTTTCTTCCCCATCTCCTAAGACTACTATACTATGTTTAAAGCCTTCTTTTATTAATCGATTATGTACATCAATTAACATATTATATCCTTTTCTACTATGTAAGCGTCCTACTGAGCAGAATATTGGTTTTCCAATATTTTGATATTCCAAAAATGATTCTGAAGCTTTATCTCTAACTTCATCAACATGAATTGCATTATAAATAACAGAACTACTTGGATAAGTTACATTATAATTAATTTCAATTACCTTTCTTATGTATTTAGCACAAAAAACTACATGATCAAATTTTTTCATTTTTTCAATCCGTTCAATGGCTCTTTCTTGATTAACATCATAAGAAACATCTGTATGAAACCAAGCTATTTTACGCGAATGCTTATTTGGAGATTTTAATACCATGTCAAATTCTGCATAACTTGAGGCAATTTCAATGTCATAATTTTCTGGTACCTTTAGTAAATAAAGAATTGTAGGGAATTTTGAATAAAAATTCAGTTTTATTCTTCTCCAAGCTAATTGAATTTTTTTAATAAAAGGATTTAGACTCATTTGTTCTTTACCTTTTTCAACTACTATAACTTTTATATCTTGAGGAATTTCATTAATTAATTCTCCTTGATATAAATTTAACATTAAAGTAAAATCAAATTTTTCTTTTGGTAAATTTCTTAATAAATCTAAAACTACTCTTTGTACTCCACCCATTTCTAAAGAACGAAGTCTAAAAAGTACTTTTATTTTCATAGATTGGTTATGCATTTAGTTAGTTTAAGTTACCAAAAATACAAATAAGAAGTTAAACAGAATCTAATTTTTAAAATAAAACTCTTAAAAAATTATTAATTTTGTAAAAAATATACATTGTGTTTAAAATAGGAACTAAAGTAAAAGTTATTGATGATAATATCTCTGGAATTATTTCTAAAATAAAAGGAGATAATATTTACTTTAATGATGTATTTGGTTTTGAATATGAATATAACGCAAACGAAATCATTAAGGATATTGATATTGACTACGAAGAATATCGTGATGAAGAAATAAAAGAATTTTCTAAACCAAAATTTAAAACATTTAGAAAATCTCATCGTCATCCCTATTTAACAAGAGAAATCGATTTGCACATAGAAAATTTAGTTGATAATTGGCGAGATTTGGACAATGCTGAAATTATACAAACACAAATGGATGTTGCAAGAAACGAAGTTGAACGTGCTATGTTCGAAAGTCAAATAAGACTAATTATTATCCATGGATATGGAAAAGGTATTCTGAAAAAAGAAATAACTGAATTATTGTATAGATATACAAATCTTGAATTCTATGACGCCTCGTTCAAAGAATATCATGGAGACGCCATAGAAGTTAAATTTATTTAATTATTGATTAATCCACTTCATTAAATCAAAATAATTTTGAGGAATAATCCCATGTCCACTTTGGTATTCATGGTATTCGAAATGTATTCCTAAAAGCTTCATTAATTCTTCTCCTGCTCTACCTAAATCTATTGGTAAAACAACATCTTCTGTTCCATGAGAAATAAAGAAGTTTAAATGAGAAAAATCTTTAGATGTATCAATATCTCCTATAATTTTATGTTCTGGGTATCCACTAAGAATTGCTACATTTTTTATTTTTTCAGGATGATTTAATGCAATTGCATAACTTAAAATAGCTCCTTGGCTAAATCCCATTAATGTTACATTACTTGAATCTAAGTTTTCTTGAAGAAGTATTTCATCTATAAATCTTAATAATTTATTTTTAGATTCAACCGCTTGGTCTTCATCCATCCACTTTTCGTTATTCATAAAACTAATATCATACCAAGCATATCCTCCGTATGGAATATCATTAACAGCACGTACACTTACTACGTGAGCATTTTTTGGCAAATCATCAGCAAAGGAAAATAAATCTTCTTCGTGACTACCATAACCATGAATCAAAACTATTAATGGATTATTCTCTGTTTTTACTTCTGGCTTTCTTTCTATATATTTTATTCCTTCTAATTCTTTCATATAATTTTATTTTATCAAAATATTTCTTTAAAACCCTTCAAAAACTCCTAGCCCAAAAAGAGCAAAATCGTATTTCACAGGATCATTTGCATCCATTTTTCTTAATTGAGTATCTAGTTCTAGTAATGCTTTTGCATCATTCTGTTTTCTAGTAAGGATTCCTAATTTACGAGCTACATTTCCTGAATGCACATCCAAAGGACAAGAAAGTATTGATGTTGGTATAGATTTCCAAATCCCAAAATCTACTCCTTGCTTATCATTTCTAACCATCCATCGTAAAAACATATTAATACGTTTTGCAGCTGAATTATTAAGAGGATCTGAAACATGTTTTTTTGTTCGCTCTAAATGCTCAACTTCAAAAAAAACTTGTTTAAATGCCGAAATCGAACTCTGCATAGAATCGTTTGTTTGATTTTTACTAAAAACACTTTCTAAACCATCATGATTTTCATAAATGTTTCTCAATGATTTTACAAAAAGTTTCAAATCATCACTATTAAAAGTTCTATGTACAAAACCATGCAATTTCTCCAAATCATTATCATTAAAACTTCGAATAAAATCATAAGGAGAATTCCCTAATAATTCCATCATTTTATTTGAGTTATTGATAATCATTTTTCTATTTCCCCAAGCGATAGTAGAAACTAAAAAAGCAGAAATTTCTATATCTTCTTTCAAAGAATAACGATGCGGAATTTGTATTGGGTCAGAATCTATAAAATCTGTTGTATTATATTGCAAATACTTTTCATCTAAAAACGATTTTAATTCTTTTTTATTCATTACATCTCTGTTACAAACAAACCATCAGCCATTACCAATTTTCTATCAGTCATATTTGCCAATTCTTCATTGTGTGTCACGATAACAAAAGTTTGTCCAAATTCATCTCTTAACTTAAAAAACAATTCATGTAATTCTTCAGCATTTTTAGAATCTAGATTCCCTGAAGGTTCATCAGCAAAAACAATTTTTGGTTGATTTATTAAAGCTCGTGCAACAGCCACGCGTTGTTGTTCACCTCCAGAAAGCTGATTTGGTTTATGAGTCAATCGATTAGAAAGACCTAAGTATGACATCAATTCCTTTGCTCTATTTTCAGCCTCAGACTTTTTTGTTTTCTTTATAAAAGCAGGAATACAAATATTTTCTAACGCATTAAACTCTGGTAACAATTGATGAAACTGAAAAATAAACCCTATATTGTCATTTCTAAATTTAGACAATTCAGCATCCTTCATCTTTGTTATATCCTGTCCAGCAATATTAATTGTTGTATGATATCTTTTGGGTTCTGTACTTTTTTCTAAAGTTCCCAAAATCTGAAGTAATGTAGTTTTACCTGCTCCAGAAGCACCTACAATAGAAACAATTTCTTTTTCTGAAATGGTAAGTGATACGTTTTTTAACACTTCCAAATCATCAAATTTTTTTACAATATTTTCTGCCTTTATCATAAGGTAAAGATACATTATTAATGATAAAATTATTTACTCGTACAAAAAGTTAATTTATTTAATTTTATTCTGGGCGACAAACGGGCTATACATTTTATCTTTACTCGCTAAACGCTTCATAAAGGATATCATTTCTATCCCTGTCGCAAATCCTTTTTATAAAGAAAATAGATTTATAATTTGGCATTCCTATTTCATAAAAAATATACATGATATCGCATTAGGGATTGTCGTGGAAATCCTTTTTTGATTGAATTCATCTTAATATTTAATCAATGCTCAATCTAAAAAGATTGAAACAAAAGCCCGCCCGAAGGGAATGCCCAAAAATTAATTAAAATTAGATAGAAATAAAATTTAATTGTAATAAGTTTTGTTACAATAAAAAAAGGATATATATTTGTCCAAACAAAAGGAAAAAATTAATCTATTTTGTAACAATTATTATTACATAATTATTGTGTTTATAAACAAACTAATCAAAATGAAAACATTACTCGCCTCACTATCGCTGTTAATAACGAGTTTTTTATTTGCAGGAACAATAAAAACGAAAACTTATACTCCAGATTCAAATGCAATATTTAATGTTGCATCAACAATAATATATGGAGACAAAGACGCATATCTTGTTGATGCACAATTCCAAAAACAATATGCAGAGGAACTTGTGAAAGAAATAAAAAAAATGAAAAAGGATTTGAAAATAATTTATATCTCTCATAGCGATCCTGATTATTATTTTGGTTTAGATGTACTTAAAAAGAATTTCCCGAAGGCAAAAATAGTATCTACTGCAGAAACAGCATTTTTAATCAATGCCTCAAAAGATGAAAAGTTAAAAGTTTGGGGACCACAATTAAAAAATGATATACCATCGAAAATTATAGTGCCAGAAGCAGTAAAATCATTACCTGATTTAGAAGGAAACAAAATTGAAATTAAAAAAACAAAAAATGACCCTTCTCATAGTTATATTTGGATTCCATTGATAAAAACAATCCTAGGGGGAATTTCTGTATCAGAAGAAGGTCATATTTGGATGGCTGATACACAAAATATACAAGCTATTGATAAATGGATTGAACAAATAAATAGTATGATAGCTTTAAACCCTATAACTGTGATTCCTTCACACTTTACAGAACGAAACTTTTCTCCTAAAGTTTTAGATTTTACAAAAAATTATCTTTTAACTTATAAACAAGCTGTTAGTACATACAAAACAGCAGATGAAGTTATAAAATATATGAAAGAGAAATATCCTAATCTTACAGGAATAGACAATTTAGAATTTGGGACTAAAGTTTTTATGGGAGAAGCAAATTGGGATTTAAAAAGTGTATACCCTGCAATAGAACATACTATTCTTTTTGATTTTGGTCAACTAAAATACAATGTAACAGTACAAGATGATAAAAATTTAATCAACGATAATTCATCTAAAGAAATAAAATATACAGCACAAGAAATAGCACATAATATTTTTATGGTTTATTGGACAGACGAAAATACAAATGAAAATAATATTCAAGTACAAAACTTCAATAACAACACTGTTTACAGTAATACTTATACTAAAGACGGAAAATCTACACACATACAAGGAACATTTACAATAAAATAATATATAAAATTATGAAAATAGCAATAACAGGAGCTACTGGTCAATTAGGACATTTAGCAATAGAAAAATTAAAAGAAAGAACTGAAAAAGAAAATTTAATTGCTTTAGTTAGAAATACTGAAAAAGCGAAAGATTTAGGAATTGAGGCAAGATTATTTGACTATGCTAAGCCTGAAATATTAGCAGATTCATTAAAAGGTGTTGATCGTTTATTTTTAATTTCTAGTAGTGAAATTGGACAAAGAGAAACCCAACACAAAAATGTAATAAATGCTGCAAAAGAAGCTGGTGTAAAATGGATTGTTTATACAAGTTTGTTACATGCTTCTACATCTGAAATGGCATTGGCTCCAGAACATGTTGCAACAGAAAAAGCATTACAAGAATCTGGAATAACTTACACAATTCTACGTAATGGTTGGTACACAGAAAATTATGCTGGATCTATTCCTGTATCTATCCAAGCAGGAGCATTTATTGGGAGTGCAGAAAGTGGTAAAATATCTTCTGCTACAAGAGAAGATTATGCAGAAGCTGCAGCAAACGTGTTAACTACAGAAGGGCACGAAAATAAAATATACGAATTGGCAGGAGATATAGCATATACTTTAGCTGATTTAGCTGCTGAAGTATCTAAACAAATTGGGAAAGAAATTCCTTATGTAAATTTATCTGAAGCAGATTTTACTGCTGCTCTTGTAAAAATAGGATTACCAGAAGGATTTGCTCAAATCTTAGCTGATAGTGATGCCAAAGCAGCTCATGGAGCTTTATTCTCTGACGACAAAACTTTATCTAAATTATTGAATCGTCCAACAACTCCATTAGCAGAAGTTGTAAAAAAATTCATAAAATAATATTTTTTAATATTCTATAAATAAAGG
>DJDD01000131.1:0-20046 GCA_002430925.1 Flavobacteriales bacterium UBA5933 | reverse complement strand
CCTTTATTTATAGAATATTAAGTTTAAAAAATATAAAAAATCAACTTATAAAAGTTTTTTGTAACTTTAGCTAAAATTTAGTATCCTAAAATTTAGAATACATCAACAATATTTTTATTTTTGTAATTGAAAAAAATCTAAAAAATGAATCTTCACGAATATCAAGGAAAAGAAATTCTTAGTAAATATGGTGTGAAAGTACAACGAGGGATTGTTGCTACAACACCAGAAGAAGCTGTAGAAGCTGCTAAAACTTTAACTGAACAAACTGGAACAGGTTGGCATGTTGTTAAAGCTCAAGTACATGCTGGAGGACGTGGAAAAGGAGGCGGAGTTAAGCTTGCTAAAAATTTAGAAGAGGTAAAAGAAAGAGCTAACGATATCATCGGTATGCAATTAGTTACTCCTCAAACTTCTGCTGAAGGTAAAAAAGTACACCAAGTATTTATTGCTGAAGATGTATACTATCCAGGAGAAACTGAAACAGAAGAATATTATGTTTCTGTTCTTTTAGATCGTGCTACTGGTAAAAACATGATTATGTATTCTACTGAAGGTGGTATGGATATTGAAGAAGTTGCTGAAAAAACTCCAGAAAGAATCTTTACAGAAGAAATTGATCCTACTGTAGGTATTCAAGGTTTCCAAGCACGTAAAGTTGCTTTTAACTTAGGATTATCAGGAAACGCTTTCAAAGAAGGAGTAAAATTCATTACTGCTTTATACAATGCATATGTTTCTATTGATGCATCTATGTTCGAAATTAACCCAGTTCTTAAAACATCTGATAATCAAATTATCGCTGTAGATGCTAAAGTAACAATTGATGATAACTCTTTATTCCGTCATCCTGATATTGCTGCTTTACGTGATACAAGAGAAGAAGATGCTACAGAGGTTGAAGCTGGTGAAGCTGGATTAAACTTTGTAAAATTAGATGGTAACGTTGGATGTATGGTTAACGGTGCTGGTTTAGCAATGGCTACTATGGATATCATTAAATTATCAGGAGGTAATCCTGCTAACTTCTTAGATGTTGGTGGTACTGCTGATGCAGAGCGTGTTGAAAAAGCTTTCCGTATTATCTTAAAAGATGAAAATGTAAAAGCTATCTTAGTTAACATTTTTGGAGGTATTGTTCGTTGTGACCGTGTTGCTCAAGGTATCTTGGATGCTTACAAAAACATGGGTGATGCAATCAATGTTCCTATTATCGTTCGTTTACAAGGTACAAATGCTGAAATCGCTAAAACAATGATTGATGAATCTGGTTTACAAGTTCATTCAGCTATTACTTTACAAAACGCTGCAGATAAAGTAAAAGAATTATTAAACTAATATTAGTTTTTTATAATACAAAAGCTCTCAATTAATTGAGAGCTTTTTTTATTTCATTTATGATAGAAGAGTAGAATAAAAAGAATATTGAAACAACTATAACTAGTTATGAAAATTCTTTCGTAGAATAAATTACAAGTATTATAAAATAAGTAAAATGTTAACTCGAAGTGTTTATCTTTAAATAATAAAAAGTATCTTTTTAGTTATAATATCAAAACTTTTGAAGTAAAAACACAAAAAATCCGAAGAAATAAAATGTCTTCGGATATAAGTATTTTTATTTAAGACTATTTAAGTTTTATATTTAAAACTCAACTTAAACATTTAATTATTAAATAATAAAATCCCTAATTTTATTTAAGATATTTTATTATATCAAATTCCTCAAAAACATTCTTAATTTGTATGTCATTCTCAGAATTATTAATATTATTCATCCATAATGCAATTTCTTGAGATACTCCTATAGCTATCATCTTATTAAAGGGATGAGTTTCTAGTTCAATCTTTTTTACTGGAGTATTTTCTAATACTGACATAGCTTTGAACCATATGTCATCTCCATTCGGAGCTAATTTCATAAATTTTTTACTATCAAAAACATTATCATTCAAAGAATTCTTAGGATATAATATTCCACAATTACCATTTGGAAAATTTAAAATATTATTAAATGATTTAGCCTCATCTATACCCCATTTATTATAAGGACATATTATATCATCCTTGTAAAATTTAATTAAATGCCCTCTATAAAACAATATTGTATTAGGATCTTCAATGTGATTCAAAATAAATTTTTCAACAAAATCAAAAGGATACATTACATCATCATCACAAGTTATGATTGTATCATCAGGATTAGTTTTTAATGTATGAATAAGTTTATCATAAGATTTAAAATCTTCTACAAAATTAATTTCTAAACCTCTTAATCTCTGTTTCTTTAAAGTCTCAGGGATATTATTTTCATTCCATGGTGAATTTAAATTTAAAATAATTTTATTCGGCTTTAATGTTTGATTAAAAAGTGACTCAATTGTTAAATAAACATTATTAACTCTTTTAGAATAAGAAGTTAACGAAATAATTATATTTGTTTGTGTATATTTCTCATCTGAAATACCTATTTCATTTGAATTCAATACTGAATTAGAATAATTATTAATTAGAATTTCTTCTTTTATTTTTCTATTAATACCCATAAGATCATTCTTTACAGATGAATTAATTAAGGATTTAATTTTTTTTAGAAAAGAATCTACCATTCGTTTGGAATAAAGTTACACAATACAAAAATTTTAATAAAAACTATTAATCATTTTAAAGTAATTAAAATATAAGCATAGTAATAACAATTAAATATCATCAAAATCAATGTCAGTAAATGACTCTGTATTATTTTCTTCAGTCTTATTAAAATTATATTCTTTTTTCGCATCAAAATCTTTTTGATGTTTTTCTGAAATTACTTCTTGACCTTTTTGAGAAAATACAAAATCTGTTGTTTCTGATAAAATTTCCTTAAAACTTTCAAAATCTTCTTTATACAAGTATATTTTGTGTTTTTTATAAAAAACACCCCCATCATCTTGTGTGTTTTTTTTACTTTCTGTAATCGTCAGATAATAATCTCCTGCTCTTGTTTCTCGGACATCAAAAAAGTATGTCCTGCGGCCAGCCCTTAATACTTTGGAAAACACTCCTTCTGCATCCACCTTTTCTTGGTTTTCTAAATTATTCATAAATCAAATTTAGGTTTAGTTGTTAAATATATCCTAACAAAACTAAAAAAAAATACAAACAAATTGCTATTTTAAATTAATTTTTATTAAAAAATATAAAATTATTAATCTAAAAGTTGTTTATTGAATAATTCGTAATAATATCCTCTCTTATTTAGTAGTTCTATGTTTGAGCCATTCTCTAATACATGTCCGTCTTTTAAAACCAAAATTTGATCTGCTTGTTTAGCTGAAGAAACACGGTGAGTGATAATTACAGTTGTTTTCCCTTCTATTTCAGAAGATAAATTATTTAAAATCTGTTCCTCTGTTTCTGTATCGACAGCAGATAAACTATCATCAAAAATTAAAATAGTTGGATCATTAACCAGAGCTCTTGCAATAGAAACACGTTGTTTTTGACCTCCGGAAAGAGTAACACCTCTCTCACCTACTACAGTATCATATCTTTCTTTAAAGTTATCTATATTATCATGTACAACAGCTTTTCTTGCAAACTTCTCTGCTACTGTTTCCTCTATCTCATCAGAACCAAATAAGATATTGTTTGTTAATGAATCCGAAAATAAGAATGCCTCTTGTGGAACATAACCAATACTTTCTCTAATTGAATCTACAGTAAGATTATTAATATTTTCTCCATCAATCAAAATCTCTCCAGATGTAGGTTCTAAAGATCTAGCTATAAGTAAAGCAATTGTTGTTTTACCTGATCCAGTTTTTCCTAGTATTGCTAAAGTTTCTCCTTTATTAATAGTAAAAGATACGTTATCTAGTGCTTTAATACCTGTATTTTCATAAACGTAGGAAACATTTTTAAATTCAATTTTACCATTTACTTTAATTTCTTTTTTTGAATCTGAAGCAATAACGTTTTCTACATTTAAAAATTCATTTATTCTTGCCATAGAAGCTTCTGCTCTTTGTACTACCATTGTTATCCAACCCAAAGAAGTAAATGGCCATATTAACATATTCAAGTACAAAAAGAATTCTGCAATAGAACCAATATCCATTGTGCCTGCAATATACTTTAACCCTCCTAAATAAAGAATAACCAAATTACTTACACCAACAACAATTACCATCAGAGGTCCAAATGCTGCTTGTACCTGAGATAAATTAAGTGCTCTTTTTTGGTATAAATCAGCCTCTTCTGTATACTTTGATTGAATAAATGATTCTGAATTAAATGACTTAATAACTCTAATACCTGCAAAAGTATCTTGTACAGAAGAAGATATAATTGATTGTTGTTCCTGTACTTTTTTACTTTTCATATTAATATTTTTAGCTACTTTATATATCAATACAGATAATATTGGTAATGGAGCTAATGTATATAAAGTCAACTGTTCATCAATTTGTAACATAAAGTATGCAATAATTATAACACGAGATATTAAATCTATCGGATACATTATTCCTGGACCAAGATACATACGAACTAAACCTACATCTTCTGTAATTCGGTTCATAAGATCTCCTGTTTTATGTTTTTTGTAAAATGATAATGATAATTTTTGATATTTATCATATATAACATTTTTCAAATCAAACTCAATATAACGTGATGCTACAATAATCATTTGTCTTGTACCAACAGTTAATATACCTCCAAGAACTTTAAAAAAGAAAAAAGCTAAACTAGCATACATTAAACCTTGTTTTAATGAATCTAAATTAGTTGTACCATTCTTATTAAAATTACTTAGTAATTTCTCTACAGTATTTATCGCTTCGCGAATATAAGTTACAGAATATACTTGTACCCAATTGGCACAAATAGTAAAAATGAAGCCTAAAATAATTCTCCATTTATACTTCCATAAAAATTTATTTAATTTTTGTAATGCTTTCACACGACAAAATTACATTCTTTTTTTTACCTTTGCATCTTAATTAGACGTTATATCATTGAAATTATGTTGGGAAGAAGACAACTCCGCGAAAAAGTAATGCAAAACATTTATGCTTACAATTGTTTAGGGACAAGTGGTGAAGAGAGAATGGTTGAAAAAAATATGATGAAAAGTATTGACCAAATCTATGATTTATACATTTATCTCCTAAATTTAATTAAAGTCCAAAAAGATATTGCAGAACATAAAATAGATCTTGCAAAATCTAAAAACTTTCCAACCAAAGAAGATTTAAACCCAAATTTAAAATTTGTTAATAATAAAGTTTTCAGAATTTTAGAACAAAACTTAGAATTAAGTAGATATTCTAATGATAACAAAAATTTACTTTGGGATATTTATGACTCTTATCCAAACAACATTTACAAATCTTTAATTGAAAGTGACTTATATAAAAATTATATGAGTAGTGAAACTAATTCTTTTACTGAAGATTTAGAATTTATATCATCATTATTTGTAGAATTTATTGCTGAGTACGAGGACTTACATGATTACCTAGAAGGAATACAAATTACTTGGGCAGATGATGTTCATATTGCTAATGCAATGGTTCATACAACACTAAAATCATTCCGTGAAAGTAGTTCGCCATTAATTTCTTTATATAAAGTATATAAAGATTTAGATGATAAAAAATTTACTGAAGAATTATTTAGAAAAACAATCAGATACCAAGCAGAAACAAAAAAAATAATTGATGATAAAGCTCAAAACTGGGAATTAGATCGTATTGCAACGATTGATTTAATTGTTTTGGAAATGGCTTTAACTGAATTTTTATATTTCCCAAATATTCCAGCTAAAGTAACTATTAATGAATATATAGAGTTAGCAAAAAACTTTTCTACAGAAAAATCTCGTGTATTTGTTAACGGTATCTTAGATAAAACTTTAAAAGAGTTAAAAGACAATGATAATTTACCAAAATACGGTAGAGGATTATTATAGTTATAAAAAATTCTTATTTTTGACTAGGACAAAATTTAAAAAAAAATGAAATCTAAAATATTTATTTTAGGAGCCTTTGCATTATCATTTGCAATAAGCTCATGTGGTGAAAAAAAAGCAAGTGAAAACTTTTCTGCTGAAGAAACATCTAAACAAGCAGAAAATGTTGTTGATCCTGCGACTGCTCCTGTTTTAACATTAGCTGAAACTAGCCATGATTTTGGAAATGTAAAAGCTAATAATAAAGTAGAAGCCTATGTAAAATTTACTAATGATGGAAAATCTCCATTGATTATTCGTGATGCTTCTGCAAGCTGTGGTTGTACAGTTCCAGAATTCCCAACAAATCCTGTTGCAGTTGGTGCGACTGATTCTATAAAAGTACAATATACTGCAGGAAACATGAATGGTAAACAACAAAAAACGGTAACTTTGGTAACGAATACAGTAAATGGTCATGAAAAATTTGATATTACTGCAAATATCGTTGATGCCACTGTTAGCGATCAAAATGCTAAACAAGCATTTGGAAACTAATAAAACCAATTAAAATATAAAGTATGATTCAAACTATATTTTTACAAGCTGGCGCTCAAGGAGGAATGCCTATGTTACTAATGTTCGGAGGAATATTTGTTATCATGTATTTTTTTATGATTCGTCCACAACAAAAAAAGGCGAAACAAGAAAAACAATTTCAAGATGAAATAAAACGTGGAGATTTTGTTGTTACAACATCTGGAATTCATGGAAAAATTAATGAAATTTATGATGATGCTATACTTATTGAAACAGGAGCTGGAAAAATTAAGTTTGAAAAAGCTGCTATTTCAAAAGAATTAACAGCTGCACGTTACGGAAAAGCAACTGATAAAGCTTCTAAATCAGAAAAAGTGATTGAAGAAGATAAAAAATAGTTTTTAGGTTAACATACATTTAACCAAAAGCCGAAGAAATATTTCTTCGGCTTTTTTTTATCTTCACACCATGAAAAACAATCAACATTTTATAATAGGAATAACAGGAGGAATAGGTTCTGGAAAAACTACTGCTGCGAATTTTTTCGAAGAATTAGGTATTCCTGTTTATAATTCTGATATAAGAGCAAAACTTATTCAGAATGAAGATATTGATGTTAAAAATAAAATTATAGCATTATTAGGAACTAACTCTTATAATGAATATGGTTTAAATAGAGATTTTGTTTCTAATGAAGTTTTTAATGATAAACAAAAACTTGTTGAATTAAATAAAATAGTTCATCCAGCTGTTTTTGATGATTTTGAACAATGGAAAATTAATCAGACAAGTAAAATTATAATGAAAGAAGCTGCTATATTAATTGAAAGTGGTAGTTATAAAACTTGTGATGTTGTCATAAATGTGATTGTAGATATAAATATTAGAATTGCAAGAATATTAGAAAGAGATCCATTATCAGAAGCAGAAATCATGAAACGAATTAATAATCAAATTTCTGATGAAGAAAGAATTTCTAAATCTGATTATATAATTTACAATAATAGTAATTTATCAGATTTAAAAAATGAAGTACAAAAAACATTATTAAAGATAAAAAAAGAATATAATATTTAGATTTCTTTTATTAAAAAGAATGATTACATATATTTATACTAATTATAAAAATAACCTAAAATATAAACATTTTAAATGAAGAAAGGTTTTTACAAAATCTTAATTATCATTATGAGTATTGCACTCATAGGTTTAATTATTATTCAGTTTTATTGGCTTAATTTAACTATTAAGACTGGTACAGAAAGTTTTAATAACAATGTGTATCAAGCTATGAATTATACCACACAAAAGGTTAATAAAAATGAATTAGAAAAATATTATAAGAAATTTAATCATATAGAAACTGATTTAAAATCTAATAAAAATAAACCTCAGGTTGTTACAAATCAAATCATTAAAGACTCTTTAGGAGTTACTTATGCTTATGTAACTCGCTATGTTGTAGAAAAATCAATGTTTCCTTCTGGTAAATTTAATGATAGCTTAACTAAAGCGAATATTTATTCTCAAGAGCGAATATTTAAGATAAAAAAAGATTCTACATCAAAAGGAATTCCTGATTTAAATTTTGATTTTGAACATTCTTTACAAGATGGAACATTTACTTTAGAAAGTGCTGCAAGATGGGATGCCGGAACAACCCCTATTGATAAACGAGTGTCTTACAAGATGTTAGACTCCATTTTGAAATCGGAATTAAGAAATAGAGGGATAAAACAAACTTCTCCTTTATTAGCCGTCTTAAAGAAAGATTCATCAATTACTGATATTAAATCAGATAAATTTGATTCTGAAAAAATAGAGTTTATGGTACCTTTATTTTTAGATAGAAACGATCATATAGAATATTACTTAGCTGCAAATTTTGAAAATAGGAATTTAGCTATTATAGCACCAACAGTTCCTGTTATTTCATTAACATTCGTATTAACAATGATTATTATAACCGTTTTTTCATTGTCTATTTATAATATGCAAATACAAAGAAAAAGCTCTGAAGTAAAAACTGACTTCATAAATAACATGACACATGAATTTAAGACACCTATAGCTACAATTAATATAGCATCTGATGCCTTAAAAAATGAAAAAATATACACTGACCCTGAGAAAGTTAAATATTATGCTAATCTGATTAAACAAGAGAATAAACGTATGAATGCCCATGTAGAAATGGTTTTACGTATGTCTAAACTTGAACACAATCAAATGGATATGAATTTTGAAGAGGTAAATTTAAATGGAGTTGTACAGAAAAGTGTCGAACCTATTAGATTTATTGTTGAAGAAAGAAATGGTACAATATTTGAGGAATACAATGCAGAACATTCATTTGTAAAAGGTGATCCTTTTCATTTAGAAAATATTATTATAAACATTTTGGATAATGCAAGGAAGTATTCACCAGAATCTCCTGAAATTAGAGTAAAAACATATAATCAAGACCAAAATTTTATTATTGAAATATCAGATAAAGGAATGGGAATGTCTTCGAGTGTTCTGAAAAAAATATTTGAACAATTTTATAGAGAAGAAACGGGAAATATACACAATGTGAAAGGCCATGGACTTGGTTTAGCTTATGTAAAAAAAATTGTCCAATTGCACGGAGGACAAGTTTGGGCTGAAAGCGCACAAGGAAAAGGAAGTACTTTTTACATTAAAATCCCTCTAAAATCATAAATCAATGAGTGATAAACAAAGACTACTTTTAGTAGAAGATGATCCTAGCTTTGGAAGTGTATTAAAAGATTATTTAATTATAAACGATTTTGATGTTACGCATGCTATAGATGGAGAAGACGGGCTAACAAAATTCAAAGAAAGCGATTATGATTTATGTATCTTAGATGTAATGATGCCTAAAAAAGACGGATTTACTTTAGGTAAAGAAATCAAAGAATTAAAAAGCGAGCAACCAATCATATTTTTAACTGCTAAAAATATGAGAGAGGATGTATTGAATGGATATAAAATAGGTGCTGACGATTATGTTTTAAAACCATTTGATTCTGAAGTTTTGTTGTACAAAATAAAAGCTGTTTTACAAAGAAATTCAGGAGAAGAGGAAAAATTTGAACAAGAAGATTTTAAAATTGGAAAATTCAATTTCAATGCAAAACTTCGTCAATTGATTTATGATGGTAAATCTCAAAAATTATCTCCTAAAGAGAACGAATTATTACGTTTATTAGCTGTTTATAAAAATGATTTAATGCCTCGTGAGATTGCATTAACTAGAATATGGCATGACGATAATTATTTTACATCTCGTTCTATGGACGTTTATATTGCAAAATTACGTAAGTATCTTAAACAAGATCCTGCAGTAGAAATTGTGAATATTCACGGTGAAGGATTTAGATTATTAGTACAAGAATAATATTAAAAATAAAAAATAGCCTCAACAATGTTGGGCTATTTTTTTTATTATAAAGTTTATAAAATATTATTCTACTTCGGCACCTAAATTACGATATTGTTGCCTGAATTTTTCAGCCCATTTAAACCATTCATTATATTGAGCATCTGGATGATTTTCTTTATCTAAAAAAGATTTTATATAATTATCTGAAAAATCATTCGGATAATTTTCCATTGAATCAAATTCTCCATTTAACCAAGCTTCGTTTAATATATAGTTCATTCTATTAACATCAAAATAATTTCCATATTCATGATATGAACTAGTAGCTGAAGATTTAAAGGTTGTTTTTAAAAATTCTTGTTTAGTCTTGGCAAATATTGCTTTTTTGTTACTATTATACCAAGCTGCTGCATTTCTCAATTGTTGCTTTTCATCTACTTTACCTTTTGCATCCTGCCAAATAGCTAACCAGTAATCTTTTCTATATAGCCCCATTAAAATTGAGTTTAATGCCCAATATTTTCTTTTAGTTTTACTATTTACATATCCAAATCTATATAAAATACTATATAACTTATATTTATTATACATAAATAAATCCATTATAAATTTATTTGAAGTAAATATATTTTTAGGAATTACAGCATTCAATTCATTTGATAATTCTTTAATATCGCAGAAATCATCATCAGAATAGTTTCCCAACCAACCAAGTTTAAGTAATGGTATTGAAAAATTTTTCATTTGATTTATAAGTATATTTAAATCAATCTCTGATCTAAACCAAACATCATCTTCAATTACTAAAACATATTCATTAGATGATCCTACTTCTTTATACCATAAATCTGTTGGAATTACAAAACCATCAATTTTTTTCTTCTCCAATAAATTTTGTTCAATTGCTGATATCTTATCATTATATTGAGTAGATTTTATAATTCTAATATCTCTATATTTATCAAAAATTTTTTCTAAATACTTTTTTGGTGTACCATCATCAAGAACTTTTATTTCAAATTTACAATTTACATTTTTGTAAATAGAATTTAAACATCTATCTAAATAGTATGGTCGATTAAAAGATTTTATTATAATTGTAATCATAATATTTTTCTTACTATTCTTTTAAATAATGTGTTCTCTTTTCCAAAAATAAATTTTGGTAATGATTCTATATCCTTCACATCTTTTCCAAAAATTTTATTTATATCTCTCCTTTCACATGTACTAAGGATTACTTTATGCCAATTATCGTGTAGTTTCTTTTTTTTAGTTTTATCTTGTGAAACACCTTTTTCATGATTTCTATAATAATATTGATATTCATTTATAAAGAAAAAATCACCTTTCTCATATAATTTCAAATATAAATCTTGATCAACTGCAGAAGTCAAAGATTCATCAATACCTGATATTTGTTTATAAACATCATTTTTAAAAGTAAAAAAATGAGCAACTTCAAAATTGATATTAAAAAAATATTTTTTTTGATTTATAATTTTTTTAGAATTCTTAAAATCTCCAATTTCTCTTGATTGAGAATCTATTAATTTTATTTTGGAATAGGTAGCTACTATTTTTTTATTATTTTGATAAACATCTACAACCTCATTTAAAGCATTCTGCGATAATTTATCATCAGGATCTACAAAGCCACAAATATCACCTAAAGATTCTTCAACACATCTTCTTTTTGTATAGCCAACTTTCTTATTTTCTGAATTTCTAAATAATTTTATCCTAGAATCGTTTTTAGCAAGCTCTTCTAATTTTTCAAAAGAACCATCTGTTGAACAATCATCAACAATTACGATTTCATAATTTTTATATGATTGACTAATTATAGATTGATAACATTCCTGAAAATAATTCCAGTTATTATAATGTGCTATTAATATTGAAAACTTCATATTATAGAGATTTTAGAATATGATCTTGTTTATTAATGATTATCGAATTTGAAGGAACATCTTTATGAATAACACATCCTGCGCCTATAATACAATTATCACCGATAATTACATCTTTTAAAATCGTTACATTAGCTCCTGTCCAAACATTATTTCCTATTTTTATTTTTCCTATATTAAATTCTGTTTTAGAAACATAAAAAGGATTATTAACATAATGGTGATTATGATCAAATAATTTCATTCCTTCTCCTAAAATGCAATTTTCACCTATTTCTATTTCACCTAAACAAGAAATTGTAGCCCTTGTTATATAACTATCTTTTCCGATATTAAGTTTTGCTCCCTTTTTTACTGTTATAAAATTATTCTGATCAATAACTACATTTTCTTTAATAAAAAATAAAGCTTCAGGATTTATTTTCAACGAATTATCATTTCCTAACTTAAAAGAAAAATGAATTTTGGAATTTTTGTTTTGAAAAAATAAATTTCTTTGATAATGATTGATAAAAAATTTTTGAAAAGATTGAATTTTCCAAAATAATAACGATAATAAATTTTTCATATTTAATATTAAATTGCTTAATTTTTTATTTTATATACTATAGATTTATACTTTTTTACAACTCGTTTAATTTATTTTTTAATAAATTTAGAGTTAATCATTTCTATTAAATAAAATTATAGATTAATAATTATCTAATCTTGTATCTAAACGCATTTGCTCTAAAGCTTGTGTCCATTTTTTCCATTTATCTGCAAATTCTTTATTTTCTTTTTTTAGTAATATATCGTAAATATAGTCTACAGAAAAATCCTTTGGATAATTTTCATATTCATTAAATTCATCATTGTACCAAAGTTCATTTAGAATGTAATTAAATTTTATTAAATCAAAGTTATCTTGGATATTAAATGAATTAAATGATGCTGATGAGCGTACTGTAGTATCCATAACTCTATTTTTTAATAAAGTATATTTATGTTTACCATTAGTTTTGAAATCCCAGCTAACTGCATTCACTAACTGTAAATCCTCAACAACTCTTTTGTATTTATCTTTCCAAATATGTAATAAATAATCTTTTCGAGTCATTGCCATAGGTATATCATACATTTTCCATAGCTCATTTCGCCAATATTTAGGTAAAAGATTATACTTCATTAAATTATTTCTAAGATTGAAACTATTATTTAATAGTAAGCTATATACTTTATGAGATTTTATTATGTATTTAGGATTATGATAAGCTATTTTCTCTGTTAATTCATAGTTTTTTGTTTCGGTTATATCACGCCCCATCTTTAAAATATGAATACCAAATTTTTTCATTTCTTTTACATAAAAATTCATATTAAAATTATCTACAAACCAAACATCATCTTCAGTAATTATCAATATTTCAGAAGATTCTTCTATAGCATCATACCATAAATCTGTTGGAATTCTTGTGTCGTGATATTTTTGAATCCCATCTAAATGATTTTGAATTTTTATTATTTTTTCATCTCTATAATTAGAAAATTTGAAATCAACCTGTGGATATTTTTGATTAATTTTATCAAGATATTTTTGAGGAGTTCCATCATCTAAAACAGTTATTTTTAAATCATTAACATCAACTATTTTTTCATAAATACTTCTTAGACAACGATCTAATAAATGTGGTCGATAATAACTTTTTATAAGTATATTCATTTTTTATAGTTTATTTAATTTTTCAAAAGTATCTTCCCAAATTTTCATTATGTTTTCTAATTTATATTTTTCAGATACCCTAATTGCTTCTTCAGACATTTTTATTCTTAATTCTTCATTACTCATTAGCTCAATTAATTTTTCAGCAAACTCATTTACATCATAAGGTTTTACTAAAAAGAGCGCTAAATCACTATCTCCAAGCATTTGTTTTGGTCCATTTTTACATTCAAAAGCTACAGGAGCTAATCCGCTTGATAGTGCTTCAATTAATACTAAAGGAAATCCTTCGAATCTTGAACTTAAAGCAAAAACTGAATGTTCTGCAAAAACTTTATTGATATCTTTTCTTGGTTTATTTAAAGTAATAGAATTTTCTAAATTTAATTTATTTATCTGATTTTGTAAATTATTTTTTAACTCACCATCTCCATAAATATCTAATTTCCAATCTATCATTTTTTGATTTACTATCGACCAAGCATCAATTAAGTAATCAAATCCTTTTTGATCCGTAAATCTTCCTACAGCAAGTACTTTCTTAATCTTAGAATCAGCTTTGATTGGATTTATAGTTAAAGGATTAGCAATATTAATTACATTAGAAAAAAACTTTCCCCATTCTTCTTGATCTTCTTCTGTAAGAACAACTATTTTATCATATTTATTCAATGTTCTCTGAAAAAGCATCGTTTGAAATTTCATTCTAAGATTTTTCAATAACCATTTTTCTTTTAATTTCTTACTTAAAGGAGTAATATCAAAATGAAAATGATATTCCATTATTTTCTTACTTCTATCCTGTATCAGAGGTAAAAATTTATGTTCTGCCCCAAAATACATTGATATAGCTATATCAGTAGTATTAGAAAATAAATAATCTTCTACTTTTTGACGATAATTTTGAATAAAATTTTTGTATAATTTTCTTTTCTCCCAATATCCTAAACCTTTCAATTTAGAAGTCGGATCAACAATATTTAAATGAAGAAACTTAATTCTTTTACTAAATTCAAAAAAAATAGGATCATCAAACTGTCTATATGTAATAATCGTTACGTCATGATTTAGTACTTCGGCTAAATAATTTGCTTTTACATTTAACATACGTTCTGTTCCCGCAGAATCTTTTAAATTTGGGAAAAAATATACTATTTTCATTAGAACAACTTAAAATTTATCTATAATCTTTTAATATGGGTAAAAGCTTTTTGTATTGAATAATATTTTTATGATATTTCAACATAATTGGATGAATAATTTGTCCTAACAAATGAAAATAAGGTATGGGATATCCTTTATCAGGATATTCTTCTTCGTTGTAAATAGTATTTTCTTTACTATTTATCTTAAAATCATTTAAAATATCATAAGCTATATCCATTCTCTTATGTAATTCATTATACCATTCAGTCGTTATAGGAGTATTGGGCTTACAAATAAAGGAACATGTACCTATGACTAAAGGTGTATGTTTTTTTAGATCATTAAAAACACCTTCTTCAGATTTTAAGATTTTCTCATATTCATCATAAATTGATTTATCTGCAAGAAAAGTATGTTTAACGGGAGTTAATCCTCCATATAATAATTCAGGATAACCAATTATATATTTATTTTTACTATTATTTAATTTATCAAATGCTGGTTTCCAGGAATGATCAAAAGGCTTTATATCTGCATAACCACCTCCGTAATGATGCATAAAATAACATCTTAAATAGTCTGAACGATGTACTAAACTTAATAATTCATAGCCTTTATGCAATGGAAAATCAGGTTTTATATATTCTGAAAGGTTTTGAGGTGTAATTAATTTTATAGGTACACCAGCATTTTCTTCTAAAGCTTTAAGACCTTTTTTACGATTTTCTGTAATAGGATTATCACCTGTCCAAAATGTATAGATAATTTCTGGGGCTTTCTCACCTTTATACTTATTTTCATAAGAATTAACCAAAAAACTATGAGGGTACTTATCTTTTGAAAAAGTATATATATACCTTCCTTGTTTAATATTTAAAACTATTTGATAAGTATTTGGAAATTTTTTTCTTAAAGAAATGGCTATTTTGTTGAGCATATTAAGTTTATTAAATTAATTCAATTTTATTACTTATTCCAAACAAAAGAACTATACCTAAAAACAAAATAAGGTAACAAGTTATAATATTTTATCATCTTACTTTGAGAAAAATCTTTATAATTAGCTGTTTTTTTTATAAATTTATGCCATTCTGCTAATTCCTTATTTGCATCAGAAAATGACATATGGTGTAAAATTCTGTAATACATTTCTACTAAATTTTTTAAAGAATTTAGTAGAAAAAAAATCTTTTCTTGACTCATTTCATTTTTGTTTTCACAAAATTTTTGATAGTAATATTTAATTACTGTTTCAACACTTTTTCTATTTTTACGAATACTTTCTGGCGCAATTGTCTGCCCATCTCTTCCTATAAAATAACGATACAATTGTAAGTTTGTATAATATAAATCTTTTGCAAAAATTAATGGAATTGATGCAAAAAGCGTATCTGTATAAAATACTTTTTCGGGAAAATCTATTTTTGCTTTTCTTAAAATTTCAGTTTTATATGCTAAACGATGCATTACAAAAACATCACCTTTCAAAGTATTTATATTTTCATCAAGTTGATAAACATGTTGGTTCTTTAATTTAGGAAGTGTTTGTAATTCTAAACGATTTTCAAAAATAAACTCTTTAACAAAATCAGTCACAATAATATCATAATCAATGCTTTGCAACTCATTTACAAATTTTTCAAATTCTTGTTTATCATACCAATCATCAGAATCCAAAATTTTACAATATTTACCTTTCGCTTCTTGTATACCTCTTTTTAAAACAGAACCATATCCTCCATTTTCTTTATTAATTACAGTAAATATATCTGGGTATTTTGCTTCGTATTCTTGTGCAATTTTTAGAGAATCATCTGGACTTCCATCAATAATCAAAAATATCTCAACTAAAGAAAATAATTGTTCTTTTATAATCAAAGAATCTAAGCATTTACGTAAATATTCTTGAGTATTGTAAATAGGTATTATAATGGTTAGTAATTTATTCATTCTATTAATTTTGATATAATTTGTTTAAAATATTTATTTTAAGCAATATAAATTCTCAATATATTATTTGACTATCTACGGTAGAGTTATTTCCTGATAAGAAGGTTGATCTAATACATACCTTGACCAGTTTTTAAATCCATATTTTTCTACAATATTATCATCTATTTCTATATAAGGTTTATCTAAAAATTCTTCTATTCCTTCTAAATTTTCAAAATCTGTAATAAAAATATTATTTGCATTATAAAAATCGTATTTTTTTACAGATTTATTATTCGTGATTAATTTCTTTTTATAATGCAATGCTTCAAAAAATCTAAAAGATAATCCATTATGATATGAAAATTTAATATCAATTAAACATTTAGAAGTTCTTAACAAAGCTATATTCTGTTTATAACTTACTCCTTTATGAGAAAAATGAATTTCCCCCCATTTATCTTCTTTTTGATACTCGGGGATTGTTATTAATCCTTTAATTTTATACTTTTTACCTAATCGATTATAAATATTTTTCAGATTTTTTATTCTATTTTTAGTTCCAGTACCTACATAAAAAAGATCAAATTCGACTGATGGAATAGGTTCATTACTATAAAAAAAACAATTTGTTAAAGGCAATGCTTTTTCTCCATATTTTGTTAAATCATCTTTTTCAAAAAAGAAAACTCTATCTAAATAATCTTTATGTTTTACGATTGTATTACCTAACTCCCACCCATCATACTGATATGAAACTAGCATTTTAGATTTTTCTCTGAGAAGTCTAATATTTTTATTCGAATAATAATCAGATCTAAAAACAAGAGCATAATCAACTTCTGTATTTATTTTTTTTAATCGTCTATATACCTCATTGTTTAACTTTTTATAGTAATCATCTCCATAAAAATTGTTACTTTTTAAAATAACTCGATTATAGATATTCATTAATTTAGTCCATATATTTTTTTTATATAAAAATGGTTGTTCTAAAATTGAAATAACGTCATAACCTTCATTTCTAAAAGCTTCTGTAAAAATTTCATTTAGACCTATCTCATTTAATAATATTAATTTCTTCTTCATATAAAAAAATTACTTATTGATATAAAATCATAAATATTTATAAAACTAAATTGATTCATAATTCTAATTTTGAGTTTTAACGACTTCTAATGCTTTTTCAACTACTTGGTGCATGTCATAGTATTTATATTCTGCTAATCGACCTCCAAATATTACATTCAATTGTTTATTTACTAATTGTTTATATTTTTCATAAATGATTTGGTTTTTTTCATCATTTATTGGATAATAAGCCTCTTGACCTTTGGTCATATTTTGCGGATATTCTCTTGTAATAATTGTTTTTGGCTGATCACCAAATTCAAAATGTTTATGTTCTATAACTCTTGTATAAGGAATTTGATTTTCTGTATAATTAACTACAGCATTTCCTTGATAATTAGGCTGATCTAATATTTCATTCTCAAATCGTAAGCTTCTATAATCCAAATGCCCGAATTGATAATTAAAATATTCATCTATTTTCCCTGTATAAACTACCTTATCTGCTAATAAATCTAAATTTTGTTTATCTAAAAAGTAATCAACATTTAATTTTACTTCAACACCTTCTAACATTTTCTCAATCAACACTGTATAACCTCCAATTGGAATACCTTGGTAAGTATCATTAAAATAATTATTATCAAATGTAAATCTAAAAGGCAAACGTCTAATAATAAAAGCAGGGATTTCTGTTGCTGGTCTTCCCCATTGTTTTTCTGTATAACCTTTTATCAGTTTTTCATAAATATCTTTTCCTCCTAAAACCAGTGCTTGTTCTTCAAGATTTTTAGGCTTAGTAATATGCTTATATTCTGCTCTTTGTTCTTCAATCTTTTCATAAGCTTCTTGTGGTGTTTTTACCTTCCAAAGTTTATAAAATGTGTTCATATTAAAAGGAAGGTTATACAACTCTCCTTTATAATTAGCTATTGGAGAATTCGTAAATCGATTAAATTCAATAAAAGAGTTTACGTAATCCCAAACTTTTTTATTACTTGTATGAAAAATATGTGCACCATATTTATGTACATTAATTCCTTCAATTTTTTCGGTATAAATATTTCCTGCGATATGATTTCTACGTTCTATTACTAAACATTTTTTACCTTGTTTAGTCATTTCATGTGCAAATATTGATCCGAATAAACCACTACCTACTATTAAATAATCATATTCTTTTTTCATCTTTTTTTATTTCTATTTCCTTTTACAATTTTCATTGTCCTTTTAAATCCAATTTTATACATCATAAATACTATAAAATCAGCTGCTTTAAAATTATTTCTATTAAAAATTCTAAGATAAAAGTACGCTTTATTAAAAATAAATTCCTTTTCAGCCATAGAAAAATAAGCGCCTAATTTTTCAACTATATATCTAAAATACTGATAATATCCTTCAACTCTTTTAAAACCTAATCCCCTATCGTTAATTGAAGAAAGATTTTCATCTGATATCCTAATATTAGCTAATGCCGTATTTACTCCATAAACATTACCCATATTTGAAAATTCTAACCAAGCTACATGATCACTACCAAAAGCAACAGGAAAATTTTTAAAACGATGTTTTTTATATGTTCTTCTTGTAAAAAAATGTTCTGTTAAAGTACATCTTCCTTCTCCTTTTTGACATCGAAGAAAAAAATCTTTTGCTAATTCCAATTCAGGATTATAATAAATTTTAGTAATCGGTTCTCCTATTGCATTAATCTCTTGTGAAGCTAATCTAATTAATTCTATATTTTTCGATGTAGGAATAGTCTTATAAAACTCTTCGACAACATTTTCTGAAAGTGTATCATCATCTCCCAGTATCATTATCCATTCCTCATCTTTAGATAAATTAATACATCTATCCCATTGAGATACAAGATTGTCTTTACCTAAATTATTTTCAAATTTTTTATAGTTAATTTGAAGTTTATCAGAATACTTTTCTACTATTTGTATTGGATCATTTGGACTAGAGTCATTTCCTATATAAAGATTAAATTCTTTATTCGTTTGATTAGCTAATGATTTTAAACATTCCTCAAAAAATGTAATTTTATAATAAGGAATTATTATGGCTAGATTATTCATTTCTTATTCATTTCTGAGTGTATAAAATATTTTAAAATCCTTAAGTTTTCTAATGTATTAAAATTAAAAGGATTGTAGAATTTAAAAAAAATATTAAATTTTTCTTTTCTCGAAAAAGAAAAAACATTAAGATAATTAATAAAATATTTTACTTCTTTTGATGTAGTTTTTATATTGTGATAATTGTTCTCTGAATAAATTTTAATTAATCTTAAAAACCAATCTTTTTTGAGTTTTCCTTCAGAAAAATGTGTAATTAATATTTTATTTGTTACAATATTAGTATTTAATTGTGATATTTTTAATGAAAATTCAATATCATAACCATG
>DJDD01000169.1 GCA_002430925.1 Flavobacteriales bacterium UBA5933 | reverse complement strand
TATTGTAAAACAAAACAGAAGTAATACAAACAAGTAATGTACTTTTTTCATAGTTAGTTTTTTTCAAAAAAATTATTCAAATAAATGGCGTGTATATAGTAAACAAATATCTCTCTGCCATATTCGTCTTTTATTTCTTTGTATTGGATAATTAGTCCGTTATTATTTGAAAAATTAGGTTTTTCACTGTAATACAAATCATTTTTAAAACGTATTTTGTTTTCCAATATTTTATCCAAATCATCGTTACTCACAAAAATAAGGTCGTAACCATTTCTTTCTTCTTTTGAATCATTTTTACCAAAAAATTCTTGTATTGTTTTTATATTTCCTGTTGCTTTGGCAATATTCAATTTCAATAAAAAAGTATCATGAATTTCTTCGTTCATTTCAGCAATCTGCTGGTCTACAATCATAGGCACAAAAGGCGGCATAAAAGGAATATTCATTTGGTCGCCATTTGCAACATCCTTCATCATGGTAGCAACAGTCATTAAATCCCCACCAATTTTAGATACATTTATAATTTTCATTTTAAATCCAGAAGTACCTTTATGTAATGTAGCATCAAACTGGTTTATTCCTTTGGTCGTAACACCAGGTTCAAAATTTCCTTTATTTACACCAACAGGTATTTTTTCAACAAACTTATTATCTATTTCATATATTTTTTTCAAAACAATTCGTGTTGTACTTGTAGTTGTTCCCTTGTTAGTTATTAATTCCCCTTTTCCTAATCTTTCTACAACTTTTTTGTACATTCGTTTTTCCATTGCATTTGCCTCATTAGTTGTAGAAGAAAGTTTTTTTATCTTGTTACCATACATAGCATTTTTTGTAAAAGGTTCTGTAATTTCTTTATTAATCTCTTTTGTTTCCTGAATAATATTCACAATCCATTGATCTCCAGTTTCCGCGTCGTACAACTCGGGTAATAAATGTTCCTTAGAAGCCTGTACCAAAATAAGTAAACCATCTTCCTTTTTGGGTCTATTAACGACTAAATAATTTTCCTTTTTTTCTGGTAATCGCTTTTTTTCATAGTCGTATTTTATCCAAAAAAATAAATTAGCTTCTTTCTCCTTTTTTAATAGACTTTGTATTTTACCTGTTTTAGAAATAGTTAAAGGAATAACAGTCTGCATATTTTTTATTTTTTCTTCCTCATAAATTTTTTCTTCCTCATTTCCCTCTTCATCAGTTACTATTTTTATTGTTTTTATACTATCTCCTCTTTCCGAAAAATATAATAATAAAAACCCAGACCATTTAAAATGTTGATTAACCAACTTACATAATTCAAACTTTATAGTTTCTACACCAGGAAGCATATCTTTAAATTTTATAATAAAATATACTTTATCTCCCAATTCTGCTGTTGTTATAGGATTGTTTCCTTGTTCGTCGGAAGCCCAATAACCCTCAATAAAAAATTTAGATAATAACGGAGGGTCTCCAGGTTTTCCATAAAACACACCTTCTTTACCCTCTTGTATTACTTCGCTTCCTTCGTTTATAATATCGCCCTTGGCAAATGTTAGACTTCGTCCACCAATTTTTTTTATAATATCGCCACCAACAAATGTATACTTACTCATAACTTAAAAACTTTTTGATTGCTCTCCAGAATTATTTTGCACATTCTGTTCGGAATGGGATTCATTTGTTCCATTACTTTGCGTAATAACCTTACCATTGCTTGTTTTTAAATTATCTTTTGCTATCTCACTCTCTTTATTACCTAAAATTCTTTCGAACATTTCTCCCATTACTTCTAAAATAAAATCCGCTTTTATAGAAAGTTTATGTAGTAAACCTACAGAGGTAATTTTATTTCGACCAACATCTTCTGTAGAATCTCCTGTAATTCTAGTATCAGAATTTCCACCAACAGTAGTTGAAATGTTTTCTGCAACATTGATTTGCATATTCTTACAATTTAAAGTCATTGTTTCAGGCGCAGTAATATTAATGTTTGAACCATTGGTGTCTAAATGAATTTCGTTCCCTGATTTATCTGTGATGATGATACTTTCATCTTCCGTAAAAACAATGCGATGTCCACTTCTGGTTTGGATAGATTTGACATTATTATTTATTCCACCACCAAGTCCAATTTTACCTGTAAACATGCCACCCATTACAAAAGGTCTATCGGGATGATTGTGTACAAAACCAACCATCACTTGGTCACCAATTTCGGGAATTGCAACATAACCACGATTTTGTGTAACTTGGTCTGTTCCTCCAGCATCTGGAGACATTACACGTATAAAATCTGTTGTGTCGTGCAATTGCCAATCGAACTGAACCGTTACTCGTCCTTGTCCTTTCGGATCTTTATTCGAGATGACTTTTGCTATTTGAGGCTGGGCAATTGGTGTTTCAAAAAATGGTTTTGGTAAAAAACCAGTATCTGAAGCTATCGCTTTAAATCGTCCTTTATAATGACCTAAAGTATCCATTTCATGTTCTACATCAGTAATCATAATCCGTGTAAAATAACATGTTTGGTTACTGTCTTGCT
>DJDD01000173.1 GCA_002430925.1 Flavobacteriales bacterium UBA5933 | reverse complement strand
GTAGAAACCAAAAATATTTTGCAGGATAGTAAAACCTTCTACATTATGTGTTTGCCATGTTTTACCATAATCGTACGAAAAACGAATAATTGGTTTTGGTCCTATTTTGCTATAATCGCACACAAAGTTTTTGTAACGGTAATAGTGTTTATTTTCGTTTGTTTCTTCGTATAATTTTTCTTCGTAGATATTATATATTGTATTTTTGAATTTATCATTTTCTCTAAATTCATTATTTTTGAGTATTAGTTGATTATCTAAATAAAAAAAATAATCATAATTACTTTTTAATGTATTTAGAATTTTTGATTCTTTTGTTTTTACATCGTATTCTATAATATCTTGATTTTTTTTGTATACGATTTTCCCGTCCCCTATATGGAAAAAATAATTTCCTATTTCATTTGTTGGAATTTCATATTCTTCTTTTTTATCTAACAAATTTATCAAAGTATATTTTCCGTAATCTTTTAATACAATATATTTTCCATCAAAATTTTTATAACTATAATCGGATATATTTTTAGGTTCTATGTATTCTGCAACAGTTTCTAGCTTGAATGTTTTGTTGTTTAATAAGGATATTTTATATTTTTTGATTCCTTTATCGTTCATAGAAAAAGTTCTTATATAAGTATAGTTACCTTTTGTTTCTAAATAAGATAAATCCTTATCTTTTAAATCTATTTCTTTGTAACTTTTCCCTTTGTCATTGCTTACAAATAATACAGCTATACTTCCACCTTTTTTATCTTCATTAAATTTCCATACCATTTTTTCAGCTCCTAGAATAATTGTTTTTTCATCAGGAACTACTATTTTTTCTAAACTAATTGCACTACCTGGGTTAAAAGTTCCTCCACTTACTTTTATTTTATACAAATCAAAAAAATCGTATTTACTTATCCATTTCATATTATTATCTGGTTTGGGTTGTGAACAGGCAAATGTAGACAATGCAAAAATGATTGTCCAAAAAGCTGTTTTTATTTTAATTGTAGATTTATTTTCCATTTCGGATACTATTTTCTTTTACAAATTCTGAGTCTTTATCCAAATTAAAAAGGTCTTCTATTTCATTATAAATCTTTTTTTCTGCTTCTTTTTGTATTTGGGATATATCCCAAGGAAGGAAACCTTTTAATTTTGCGTAATGCCAAAAATTAGTTTTTGCCAATGTTTCATAATCCATATTCCCTGCTACTATAGCCGCTTGTAGCCATGTACCATGTGCGCCTTCAGCTATCCATTCCTTAAAATCGGGCGACAAACCTATTAATGCTAAATCTTTTATCAGTAATTCCGACATTTCTTTTGGGTCATAAGCATCGGGATGGGTAGCAAAAGCAAATTCTTGGAAACGACTATTAATAAGTTCTATATTTTTATAATAATGTTCTTTTTTTATATTTTTAGCTAATAAGACATCATCTTCTGCGTCTTCTATCTCTTTTTCTGTAGGTTCAAAATTTTTATTGAACGTACTCTCCATACTTTCTATAATTTTATCGTATTTTGCTTCGTATTCTTTTTTGATTACTCCTACTTCCATTAATTCTTGCAATCTAAATCTAGCATTTGCTAACCATTTTTTTCCTTCTGCAGATAATTTTGGGTCTAAAACATGAGAGAAACGAATACAGTATTTGAAACCATAACTGTATGCCAAGAGAGGTTTTGTTTCTATACCATTGCGTAGCACAGTTTTTATTTGGTCTGTCGTAAGATTTACAGGGGCTTTTACCATTTCTTTTGTAAATGCTTTTTTTTCATAAAAACTTTTAGTTGTTTCGTTTATTTTTAACATAGGACCATAATAATAGTCTGGTGGTACATGCCCACAATCTTTGTGCCTACGCATAAAATCGTTGTACCTAAACTGATAAAAAGCACAATTACCATATCCTTGTTTTTCATAACTAATAACCACATTTTTGTCGCATGTGTTTACAAACAGATATTGGTCTCTTATTTTTGGTAATTTTTTGCGCAATTCGTTTTCGTAGTCGCACTCAAAAAAAAGTTCTATTTCGTCATTTTCGTCATTTTCTGCAAACTTCTCTATGCCAGGAGATAATGTTAATGGTAGGCTAGCTCTATTCCCATTTATAGTTATAGATTCTATCTGTCCATTAGGATTTCCTTCGGCATCTGTTTTTGTTATTCCTATTAAATCAGCAAAAGAATTTTCATCATAATCATAAAGAGATATAGGAATTTCTTTTTGATCTGTAACAGTTTGCATTTCTATATTAAAATAAACCGTTTGTCCAATTTTAGCTTCTGTTATTCTTTCATTTCCTTCTTTATCGGAACTCCACCAACCATCTTTAAAATAGTTACTTTCTGTTTTATCATCTGTTTCTGGTAATCCAAAAACAGTTCCATTATCTGCTGTAAAATGGCTAGTATTACCTGCATAAGCTTCGAAATGGTCTGTATAAACAGTCCAACCTTTTTTTATTTTCGTAATAAACTCTCCTTCTGTAATTCTTGTAATAGACATAAATTAGTACATTTTAGAATCTTCGCCACTATTGTTATTAAATGTATTTTTGGAATGTATATCATTATTTTCGATAGAAAAAATATGTCTCATTTTAGAGTTTTCTTTCATTACATTTGCTTCAGAAGTTCTGTTTCCTTTTACATATTCTGATAAACTCCCTGTTATATTAGTCATGAAATTTCCTGTAACAGAAACATTTTTAATAGCACCAACACTTTCCGTACTACTCATAGAAATAGTTTCTGTTTTATTCATTCCAACGGAATTCGTTTGGTTCATTCCTACATTCGTTGTCATGTTTTTACCTACAGAAATATTAAAATTACCTCCAGCATTAAAATTGATGTCATTGGGTGCTGTTACATTAATATTTCCTTTTCCATCCATAAAATAAGTGTTTCCACTTGGATCTATAATAGTTACACTACCTTCACCATCATTCATTAAAATTCTTATTCCACTTCTGGTTTGGATAGATTTGACATTATTATTTATTCCACCACCAAGTCCAATTTTACCTGTAAACATACCACCCATTACAAATGGTCTATCGGGATGATTGTGTACAAAACCAACCATTACTTGGTCGCCTACTTCTGGTATGGCAACATAACCACGATTTTGTGCAACTTGGTCTGTTCCTCCTGCATCGGGAGACATTACACGTATAAAATCTGTTGTGTCGTGCAACTGCCAATCAAACTGAACCGTTACTCGTCCTTGTCCTTTCGGATCTTTATTCGAGATGACTTTTGCAATTTGTGGCTGAGCAATTGGCGTTTCAAAAAATGGTTTTGGTAAAAAGCCAGTATCCGAAGCAATCGCTTTAAATCGTCCTTTATAATGCCCTAAAGTATCCATTTCATGTTCTACATCAGTAATCATAATACGTGTAAAATAGGATGTTTGGTTACTGTCTTGCTTGCGCATTTCCAAATCACAAACACAACCTGGATATAAA
>DJDD01000161.1 GCA_002430925.1 Flavobacteriales bacterium UBA5933 | reverse complement strand
ATTGTACCATACGTTTCTAAAATATAATTATTCTTAAAACGATAATTTCTATTTGTTTTATATTGAATTTTACCTGTTGTTTCATTCTTCAAATTCAATATTTTTGGTGAAATTATATACTTAGGATCAGATTCTATTTTTTGTACTATTTTATTGATATCTGCTGTATCCATTATTACAACAGTTTCTTGTTTCATATTTTTGATACCAGAAATATCATTATGAATAACTCGTACAGAATTTTTAAAGCCTATTCCAGCTTTATGTAAATCATTTTTTAAATCATCATTACTATACATTTGGCTTCTATAACTATATTTTACCATAGGTATAACTACAATAAAGAAGATAGATAAAGATACAATAAATGCAAATTTATTATAACCAGCCATTTTCAAACCATAAAAAATAAAAGGAGTTAGGATTAACAAAAGAACTCCAAAAATTATTACAGCTAATAATCCCGATTCCATTAGCTATTTATCATTGTTAAAAATTCATCTTCAGTCAGTACAATTACAGTTCCTAAGTCTTCAGCTTTTTTTAATTTACTTCCAGCTTTTTCTCCAGCTATTAAATAATTAAGGTTTTTAGAAACAGCTGAGATATTTTTTCCTCCATGATCTTCAACCATTTTCTGAGCTTCTGTTCTTGTAAATTTTGTTAAACTACCTGTAAACAAAAATGTTTTTCCTTCTAATGAATCTGATAACGGTTTTGAATCTTCCGCAATTTCAAAATTTAATCCATAATCACGTAATCGTTGAATCATAGTTTGATGTTGTTCTATTTTAAAATATTCTTGTAAAGAAATCGCTATTTTTTCACCAACATCAGTTACCGCAACTAACTCTTCTGTTGTTGCATTCATTAAATTATCAATCGTTTGAAAATGTTTGACTAATTTTTTAGCAACAGTTTCACCAACATGACGAATACCAATAGCATAAAGTACTTTTTCAAAAGGTTGTTCTTTTGAATTTTCAACAGAATTAATGATATTTTGAGCTGATTTTTCTGCCATTCTTTCTAATGGTAATATATCTTCTTTCTGTAAAGTATAAAAATCTGCAACATTGTTAACTAATCCTGCTTTGTGTAATAATACAGCAGTTTCTCCACCAATACTTTCTATGTCCATTGCTTTACGAGATACAAAATGCTCTAGTTTACCAATAATTTGTGGTTCACAGCCATTTTCATTAGGGCAGTAATGTTGTGCTTCACCTTCTTTTCGAATTAATTCTGTTCCACAAGAAGGACAATTTTTTATGAATTCGATTTCCTTTGTTTCAGGTTGACGAACATCAGTATTTACTCCTACAATTTTAGGAATGATTTCTCCCCCTTTTTCAACATAAACAATATCTCCAATACGTATATCTAGTTTCTTAATGATATCTTCGTTATGTACTGAAGCTCTTTTTACAATTGTACCAGCTAAAGAAACAGGAGCCAAGTTAGCTACAGGAGTTATTGCTCCAGTTCTACCAACTTGATAATCGATACTCAATAATTCAGTTTCTGCAGCTTCAGCTTTAAATTTATATGCCATAGCCCAACGAGGAGATTTTGCTGTAAATCCTAATTCATCTTGTTGAGAAAATGAGTTAACTTTTATTACAATCCCATCTGTCTCATAAGGTAAATTTTTACGTTCTGTATCCCAATAATCCACAAATGCTAATACTTCTTCTAAAGAACTGCATAATTTTGATGTATGAGGAATTTTAAAGCCTAATTCATCAGCAGCTTGTAGCATTTCCCATTGTGTAGTATAAGGTAAATTATTTCCAACAAAATAGTAAGGGAAACACTGTAAACCACGTTTAGCAACTTCGCTGTTGTCTTGTAATTTAAGAGATCCAGATGCCGTATTTCTAGGGTTAGCATACAAATCTAATCCATTTTTTGCTCGTTCTTTATTAATAGAAGCAAACGTGTTCAGAGGAATTGTTATTTCTCCTCGCATATAAAAACGTTCAGGATAATTTCCTTTTAATTTTAATGGGACAGATTGTATGGTACGTATATTATTTGTGATTTCGTCTCCTTGGGTTCCATCACCACGAGTTACAGCTTGTGTAAGTTCTCCATTTTCATATAAAATAGAAATTGAAGCTCCATCATATTTTAATTCACAAACAAATTCTACTTTTTCTCCAATAGACTTTTCAATTCGTTTTTCCCAATCTTTTAAATCATCTATTGAATAAGAATTATCTAAAGAATACATTCTAAACTCATGTGTAATAGTTGGAAATTTTTTAGTAATCATTCCGCCAACACGTTGAGTAGGAGAGTTGATGTCAAAAAAATCTGGGTTTTCATCTTCTAAACGTTTTAGTTCCTTTAATTTCAAATCAAATTCAAAATCTGAAACAGTAGGATTATCTAATACATAATAATTATAATTATGTTGATTAAGTTCTTCTCTTAAGTTTAAAATTTTATTCTGAATATCCATAATTTCTTTGTTACTGAACAAAGATAGACACTAGAATTTATTCGTACAATTTTTAAAAGTCTACGATTTTAATTATATTTATGATTACTTAAAATTCAATTATATAAAAAAAACATAAATTATGAATAATTTACTTGACGCTATTGATACAAAATCAAAAAAGTTTGAAAATACAGTTTCTATAGTAACTACAGGAGCTGCAGCAGGTATAGCAATTTCTAAAGCAATACGAAAAAATGAAAAAATAGGAGCTGCTTTAGGAGTTGGAGTTGGGCTATTAATCTATACAATGTTTGGTGCTGAAAATGAATTAAAAAAAGAAAATAAAAAATTAGAAAAAAAGTTACACCGTTTAGAAAATAATCATGAATTATAAACTATTATAGTATAATACAAATACCGAGTTTTCTTATTTTGTAATAATTAGATATAAATTATTTATATTTGCGATATAAAATTTACTTAAAATGTTCCAAAATCTTCAGGATAAATTAGATAAAGCTTTACATACATTAAAAGGGAAAGGACAAATTACAGAAATTAATGTTGCAGAAACTGTAAAAGAGGTGCGTAGAGCACTTGTTGATGCCGATGTTAGTTTTAAAGTTGCAAAAGATTTTACAAATACTGTAAAAGAAAAAGCACTAGGTGAAAACGTAATTACATCTTTGAATCCTGGGCAATTAATGGTAAAAATTGTTCATGACGAATTAGCAAAATTAATGGGAGGTGAGGCTACCGAATTAAAAATAGAAGCTAATCCTACAATTATATTAGTTGCTGGTTTACAAGGTTCTGGTAAAACAACTTTCTCAGGTAAATTAGCAAGTTATTTAAAAACTAAAAAGAATAAAAAAGTATTATTAGTTGCTGGTGATGTTTATCGTCCTGCAGCCATCAATCAATTACAGGTTCTTGGAGAACAAATAGGTGTTGATGTATATGCTGATTTAGAAAATAAAAACCCTGTAGCAATTGCTCAATCTGCAATTGCACAAGCGAAGCAAAACGGTAATAATGTAATTATTGTCGATACTGCAGGTCGTTTAGCAATTGATGAACAAATGATGGAAGAAATTCGTCAAGTACATCAAACAATAAACCCTACAGAGACTTTATTTGTTGTAGATTCTATGACAGGTCAAGATGCTGTAAACACAGCAAAAGCTTTTAATGATGTGTTAAATTATAATGGAGTTGTATTAACGAAATTAGATGGTGATACACGTGGTGGAGCTGCTTTAACAATACGTACTGTTGTAGATAAACCAATTAAGTTTATATCTACTGGGGAAAAAATGGAAGCATTAGATGTTTTCTATCCAGAGCGTATGGCTGATCGTATTTTAGGAATGGGTGACGTTGTATCTTTAGTAGAACGTGCACAGGAACAATTTGACGAAGAAGAAGCTAAACGTTTACAAAAGAAAATTGCAAAAAATAATTTCGACTTTGAAGATTTCTTAAAGCAAATACAACAAATCAAACGTATGGGTAATATGAAAGATTTAGTTGGAATGTTACCAGGTGCTGGTAAAGCTTTAAAAGATGTTGATATTAATGACAATGCTTTTAAAGGTGTTGAAGCAATTATCCATTCAATGACTATTAAAGAACGTCAAAACCCTAAGCTTATAGATAATTCTCGTAAGAAAAGAATTGCTGCTGGATCAGGAACATCTTTACAAGAAGTAAATCAATTATTGAAGCAATTCTCTGAAATGGGAAAAATGATGAAGTTCATGAATTCTGCTGGTGGTAAAAAGATGATGGAAACAATGTCTAAGAATATGCCTGCTGGTGGTTTTCCTGGAATGCCAAAAATGTAATTATAATTATTTTAAATTATATTCTAAAAGACTTAATGATTTTCATTAAGTCTTTTTTTATTTACATTAAATACTATTAATAGAGTATTCTTCATTTTCTTATTTAACATAATAAATCTTATTAATAATAATATTTCAGAGAAATATTATTATTATAATATATATTATGTTAAATAGATATTCTTTTATTACTTCCTATCAAGTAAATAATATGATTTTATAAAATTATATATATTACGAAATATGTAATATAAAAAACAAATTATATAAATGAATAGAAATTTAATTCACGAAATTTGTTAAATAAAAATAACCAAATGAATGACACTATAAATATTCCTATTTTAAATTTAAATTCAGAAGAACAAAATTTAAAACTAAATAAGTTTTTATCTGAATTAGATTTACTTGATAGTTATTCCATTCATCAAAATGAAATAACTATTACTGCAAAAAAACTTCCTAAAGCCTCTTCAAAAGTCTATGAGTTTTTAAAAGAAAATAATTTTAAAATAAACTCAATAGAAAAATCATATCCTGTACTTAACATGACATGTGCTTCTTGTGCAAGTAGTTCTCAAGCAAACCTTAAAAGACAATATGGTGTTGTGAATGCTGATGTTAATTATGGGAATGGTATTGGAAAAATAGAATTTATTCCTTCATTAACTAATCCGGAAAAGTTAAAAGATTCTCTTATTTCTGTTGGTTATGATTTGGTAATTGATGAATCAAAAAATCAAGATGCTGAATTAGAAGAATTGAAAGATAATCATTTAAAAGAGCTTAAAAGAAATGTTATTTATTCACTTATTTTTGGTATTCCACTTTTTATTATAGGAATGTTCTTTATGAATATGCCTTATGCAAATTATATAATGTGGGCATTATCAACTCCGATACTATTTGTTTTCGGAAAACAATTTTACATTGGTACATGGAAACAATTAAAAAATAAGTCAGCTAATATGGATACACTTGTTGCTCTTAGTACAAGTGTTGCCTATTTATTTAGTGTGTTTAATACTTTATTTCCATCTTATTGGCATAGCAAAGGATTACATCCACATCCCTATTTTGAGGCTGCAGGATTAATTATTGTTTTTATTTTGATTGGAAAATTAATGGAAGAAAATGCTAAAGGAAATACTTCCGAAGCTATAAAGAAATTAATTGGACTACAACCAAAGACTGTTCAAGTTATAGTTGAAGGTAAACAAAAGGAAATTGAAATAGAAAATGTAAATATTGGAGATATTATATTGGCAAAAGTGGGAGAAAAAATTGCTGTAGATGGAATTATCGTAGACGGAAATTCATTTGTAGACGAAAGCTCTTTGACTGGTGAACCTATTCCTGTTGAGAAAAAAATAGATTCTAAAGTTTTCTCTGGAACTGTTAATCAAAACTCTCCTATTCAATATAAAGCATTAAAAGTTGGAAATGAGACATTACTAGCTCAAATCATACAATCGGTTAAAAATGCTCAAGGAAGCAAAGCTCCAGTACAAAAACTGGTTGATAAAATTGCAGGGATATTTGTACCAACTGTAATTATAATTGCTTTGTTAACCTTTGTAACTTGGATTGTACTTGGTCAAGAAAATTCTTTTACAATGGCACTATTATCTATGATAACAGTTCTTGTTATAGCTTGTCCTTGTGCTTTAGGTTTAGCTACACCTACAGCTATTATGGTTGGTATGGGAAAAGGTGCTGAACAAGGGATTTTAATTAAAAATGCAGAAAGTTTAGAATTAGCAAAAAAAATAAATACAATTATTCTTGATAAAACGGGTACAATCACTGAGGGAAAACCAAAAGTACAAGAGATTATTTGGTTTGATGAAACCCCTCCTATTAATCTACTTTATAACTTAGAAAAACAAACAACACATCCACTCGCAAATGCTATTACAGATTATTTAGGAGAATATGATATTTTACCTGAATTAAAAATTGAAGAAATAGCAGGAAAAGGTTTGAAATGTAGTTATTTAAATAATGAATATTATATAGGTAAAATTAATTGGTTAGATGAATTAAATATTCCTATAACTAAAGAATTTGATGAATCAGTAACTAATTTTTTGAATAAAAATTATACCATTTCTTTTTTTGCAAGTAATAATAAAATTATAGGTTTAATTGGCATTTCCGATGAATTAAAAAGTAACTCAATAGAAGCTATTCAAACTTTACACGAGCATAATATAGAAGTTTACATGGTTACAGGAGATAATGAATCTTCTGCAAAAGCAATTGGTGAAAAAGTAAGAATAGATAAAATAGTTGCTAGTGCTTTACCAACCGATAAAATGAATATCATTAAAGATTTACAACAGCAAGGTAAAATTGTTGCTATGGTTGGTGATGGAATTAATGATAGTGCAGCCTTAGCACAAGCAGATGTTTCTATTGCAATGGGAAATGGTTCTGATATTGCGATTGATGTAGCTCAAATTACACTAATTGGTGGAGATTTAACAAAAGTAAATAAAGCAATCAATTTATCTACGCAGACAGTAAAAACAATTCATCAAAATTTATTCTGGGCATTTATTTACAATGTTATTGGAATACCAATTGCTGCGGGTATCCTCTATCCTATTAATGGCTTTTTGTTAAATCCTATGCTAGCTGGTGCAGCAATGGCTTTAAGTAGTGTAAGTGTTGTTACCAATAGCTTGTTTTTAAAATATAAAAAGATTTAATTAGAAATCTATTTAATATAAAAAACCACTCAATTGAGTGGTTTTTAATTTTTTATAGTAATTTAATTAATCTATTACTTTAGCAATTAAATCAAATTCATATGCCTCTGTAATCTCTACATTTACAAAATCACCAATAGGTAAATAAGTATCAATTGCAGAAATTAAAACTTCATTATCAACATCAGGAGAATCATGCTCTGTACGACCTATAAAGTTATCTCCTTCTTTTCTATCAATCATTACTTTAAATTGTTTACCAATTTTTTCTTGATTTAAATCGTAAGAAATCTGAGATTGAATTTCCATAATCTCCTCTACTCGTCTTTGTTTTACTTCTTCTGGTACATCATCTTCTAAATTATAAGCATGTGTATTTTCTTCATGAGAATATGTAAAACATCCTAAACGATCAAATTTTTGTTCTTGTACCCAAGCTTTCATTTCTTGGAAATCTTCTTCGGTTTCACCAGGATAACCACAAATTAGCGTTGTACGGATAGTCATATTAGGAACTTTCTCTCTAAACTGAGCTAATAAAGCATCTGTTTTTTCGTGAGTTGTACCACGACGCATTGATTTTAGGATTTTAGATGAAATATGTTGTAAAGGAATATCAATATAATTACAAACTTTAGGCTCTTCTCTAATTACGTCTAATACATCTTCTGGAAAACCAGAAGGAAATGCATAATGTAAACGAATCCATTCAATTCCTTCAACTTTTACTAACTCTTTTAGTAAAGAAGCTAATTCACGTTTTTTATATAAATCTAAACCGTAATATGTTAAATCTTGTGCAATAAGTATTAATTCTTTTGTACCATTTTTAGCTAAGTTAGTTGCTTCTTTAACTAATTCTTCTATAGGACGAGAAATATTTCCACCTCTCATTAATGGAATAGCACAAAAAGAACATGGTCTATCACATCCCTCAGCAATCTTTAGATAAGCATAATGACGAGGGGTTGTCGTTAAACGTTCTCCTACTAATTCATGTTTATAATCTGCTCCTAAGGCTTTTAATAATAAAGGTAATTCTCTTGTACCAAAGTATTGGTCAACGTCAGGAATTTGTTCTATTAAATCTGGTTTATAACGTTCAGATAAACATCCAGTAACAAATACTTTTTCAACCAAACCATCTTCTTTACGTTGTACATAATCTAAGATAGTATCTATACTTTCTTCTTTTGCATTATCGATGAAACCACAAGTATTAATCACAACAATATCTCCAGATTGCTCATGAACAACATCTTTACCATTAGCTTTCAGTTGACCCATTAACACTTCAGAATCATATACGTTCTTAGAACAACCTAGTGTTATAACATTAATTTTCTTTTTTCCTGTCGATTTCGTACGCATCTTTTTTATTTAAGTCTGCAAAATTACAAAATATATAAGAATATAATCTATACTATTGTTTGGATTCATTATAAATAACCTATAAGTTTATTAATTTTTATAAGATAAAATAAATATAATTTTTGGGCAATTGCTTCGCACCGTGCTTTACGATGTATCTTTTTTGATTGGTTATTGTATTTCTATTTTGTCATCGAGCGAAG
>DJDD01000123.1 GCA_002430925.1 Flavobacteriales bacterium UBA5933 | reverse complement strand
ATTGAAATTGAATCTGGTGTTTTTTCTGAAGATTTAATTGCTAAATAAATAAAAAAAGGATTATATTATCTAAAAATACAATCCTTTTTTTATTCAGAAATGTTATTTTCTATTTTAAATTTAATAATAAAAGAACTTCCTTTATTTTCTTCAGAAATAAGTTCAATTATTCCTTGATGTAAATTTATAATTTGCTGAACAATACTTAATCCAATTCCATTGCCTTGATTGTAATTTTTATTTTTTCCTCTAAAGAATAAATCAAAAACTTTTTTTTGTTCGTCTTTAGGTATACCTATTCCGTTATCAGTAAACTCCAGTGTTATAAAATTATTTTTATTGGAAATTGAAACTTTGCATGATTTATCTTCAGAATATTTACAAGCATTTTCTATTAAATTAGCAAATGCTATGTATAGTAAATATTGGTTTCCTATCAATTCAAAATCATTTGAAAAATCATTTAAATCAAGATTATCATAACTTACATTAACTTTATAATCATGGTTTTTATTTAGAATGTATAGTTTTGCATCAATTAAAATTTCATCTAAACGAACTTTATCTAAACTAACTTGGGAAATATCATAACTAGCTCTTGCTAAATCGAGTAAAGCAGTTGATAAATTTGTAGCTTTTTCAGCATCAGAAAGTGCATTATCAATTGATTGCTTATAATCTTCTAATGTTATATTTAATTCTTTTGCCAATTGTAATTCGGCAATCAATGCAGATAATGGAGTTCTTAATTCATGTGAAATAGTAGAGACAAAATTTTTGTGCGTATTAAATGATTTTTCTAACCGATTGAATGTTGTATTAAATGTATCTGAAAGTTCATAAATTTCATCTTTTGTCTTAGGTAATTTAAGTCGATGATTTAGTTTTTGTTCAGATATATCTCTAATTTGATTGATAATTTCCTTTAAAGGTTTTAGTGTGTAATATGAAAAAATAAAACCAATCCCGAATATGACTAATACAGAAATAACGTAAATAATTTTTATATGATGAATAAGTCTTTGCATATAAAATTCTCCTGTAACATCTTTAGCTCTTCCGAAAATATAATATTTTTTATTTTTATGGGTATAAATAACTCCCATATATTGCTGATGGTTTTGTGACCATTTTGCTGTTAAACCTTTATCTAATTTTTTCCATGCAAAACTATTATCAAATGAAATATTAATATCAGAGAAAATTAATTCTTTGTCAGCGTTATAAATACTAATGTCAGCTTCATTTAATATTTTTTTATTTCGAATATGTAAAAATCGAATCATATTTTCATCAACTCCAGCATCAAAATAAAATTCTGCTCTCCAAGTAATTTTATAACCTAATCGATCAAAAAACTCTTCGTTTTGATTTTCTTTAGATATCCAAATAACGCCATAAGCAAAAACCAGAAGAATACTTGCTGTTAATATACCATATATTAAAGCTGTTCTGATTGCAATTTTCATAACTGATGAGTTAAAATAAATCCAACACCAGCTTTAGTATGAATTAATTTTTGATCAAAATTTTTATCTACTTTTTTTCTTAAATAGGCAATATATACGTCAATATAATTTGTTCCTGTATCAAACAAATTTCCCCAAACGTTTTGTGCAATCTCATCCCTTGTAAGTACTTTCTCAGGATGTTGCATTAAAAAATGAAGTAATTTAAATTCTTTAGGAGTAAGGTCTATTTTTTGATTGTCTCTAAAAACATCTTTAGTATCAAGATCAATATATAGTTTATCATAGGTTAGAGAATGTTCAACTTGTGTTGAAATTGATCGGTTAAGTATCACTTTTACTCGAACATAAAGTTCTCTCATATCAAATGGTTTTACCATATAATCATCAGCTCCAGCATCAAAACCATTTATCTTTTCATCTGTTGTTCCTAATGCTGTTAACATTAAAATAGGAAGTTGTGGATATAAGTTTTTGATTTTTTTACTAAGATTTATACCATTCATATGTGGTAGCATAATATCAGTAATCACTAGATCATACAAATTATTACTGATTTCAAAATATGCAGTTTCTGCATCAATAAATGATCTAACATGATACCCTTGACTTTCTAACCCTTTTTTAATAAGTGCAGCCACACGATCATTATCTTCTACAACCATTATTTTCATAAGATGATTATTACAATTGTTTACACAATACAAATATATTGAATCAATTCACAGGTTTGACAAAATCTAATTTTGATTAAAATTTGATTAAAATACGGTTAAAATTTTATAGATTTAAGTTACTTTTTATCAATAAATTGTAAAATTATGTTTAAATTATACTAAAAATTTATTAAAGAATTCTAATAGTTTTCTAATAATAGATGAGTAATTTTGACGATAAATTTGCAAAGTAATAAGAATAAAAATCTATTTACAGGTTAATAGTTATGAGAAATAAATATTTAAAAATTAGTACAGTTGTTTTACTTGCTTTTCTTAGTGTTGGAAAGTTAAATGCGCAACAGAAAGTTAAGAAAAATGACTTTGGTAATCCTCCTTTAACTCATTATTTAAATGAAGAACATACAAGATCAATATCTTTAAGTGGTTATGCTGAGGCTTGGGCTAGATATACACAATTAAATCCAGGTAGTATGATTAACGATCAAGAAAAATCTGAAACTTCTGATATATCATTACGAAGAGTTCGTTTGAAATTAACTTATAAACCTACAGAAAAATTGACATTTGTATTACAAGGAGGTGCTACTAATGTTAATTCAACTCAAAAAGGGGCTAATAATTTTGAATTATTAGATGCTTATGGAGAATATAAATTTTCTGAAGCTATACAGTTCGGAGCTGGACGTTCTACATGGAGAGGTTTATCTCGTTTTACAACTGGTCCATTAAATACCTTATTATATGATCTTCCAGCTTATGCAACATCGAATGCTGGGATTACAGATGCTACAGTTCGTGAATTAAGTGCGTATCTTAAAGGTCAGATAGGAAAGTTTGATTACCGTGTAATTCTTGCTAATCCTTACACTAATTTAATGGCTGACCCTAAGTTGAATGTAGCTACTGTTAGTAGAAATGCAACAAATAAAGATATTTCTGGATATTTTAGATATGCTTTCTTTGATACAGAAAATATTTCAACACCATTTAATTCAGGCACTTATAATGGTAGTAAAAAAGTATTAAGCATTGGTGCTGGTTTTGATTATATTCATAATCTAATGTGGCATAAAGATGATACAGGAACAACACAAAATGATGATATGAAAAATTTTGCTGTTGACGTATTTTACGATGCTCCAATAAATAAAGATAAAGGGACATCTATTAGTGCTTATGCAATGGCAATGCATAATGATTATGGTCCAAATTATGTACGTTACGTTGGAACAAATAATCCTGCTACAGGTGTAAATGCAGCAAATGGAAGTCTTAATGGAGCAGGTAATGCAATGCCTATTATTGGAACAGGAAATACTTATTATCTACAAGTAGGAGGAACACTTCCTTATTTTAATAAGGAAAAAAGCACTTTGCAATTACAACCTGCTGGTTCTATTCAATTGTCTGATTTAAAAGGATTAAAAGATAATGCTGTTATCTATGATGCTGGTGTATCATTATTATTTAATAAAATGTCTTCAAGGTTAACATTTGATGCTCAAAATAGACCAATTTTTACTAATGACGGTGGTAATGCTGTTGTTACAGATAGAAAATGGCAATTTGTATTAAAATATAGAATAGACATTAGCTAAAAAAAATAAATTATTATGAAAACAACTAAAAAATTAAAAAGCTTAGCTTTAGTAGGATTAATGACTCTTTTATGTTCAAGTGCTGTATTTGGTCAGTCTAAAAAACATAATCATAAAGATAAACCAGTTTATTTCCATTATTTAGTTTTTTGGTTAAAACCTGATTTATCAAAAGAGCAAGTAGCTGAATTTACAAATTTCTTTGAAGGGTTAAAACAATTACCTTATCAAAAGAATTTAAGATACGGAACTCCTGCTAATTCAACACCAAGAACTGTTTTAGATAAAACATATACATATAATG
>DJDD01000072.1 GCA_002430925.1 Flavobacteriales bacterium UBA5933 | reverse complement strand
TTTGTTCATTCAGTAAAGTTGAAATGACCAATCAAAAAAGGATGGCGCTTCAATCACTATTGCAAATTCTAGATTTAAAATAATATTTCATTTATATAAATAACAAAACAAGCCTTTTACAATTATGTAAAAGGCTTGTTTATATATAAAAATATTAATATAATTATTTAGATAAATTTTTCTCAGCATCACGATAGAAAGTTTCTTTCTTTTCGTCACCAATAGTTTTATTTGCTTGAATTAAATTACGAATGATAATTCTATTTTTAGGGTCTAATTCGTATATTTTTTCTAAATATGGAATTGCTTCTGTAAAGATAGCTTTACGTTTTGCTTCACTAGCATTGTAAATTTCTTTTTCTTTTTTAGAAGTTCCTAAATTATTATTCATTGTTTCAACAATTTCTTTGTCTGGTTGTAAAATAACTAAAACTAAATTGTTGTAAGCTTCAACATGTTTTGGATTAAGCTCAATTGCTTTCTTGAACATATTTTTAGCTTCATCTTTTTTCGTAGGATCATCTAAATATAAAACACCTAAATTATAATAGTTTTGACCATCATTAGGGTTTATTTTTATAGCTTCTTCTATACGTTGACGCATTTTATCGCTATTTCCAGAAACTTGATAAATACCTGTTGCTATAGTATTAATGTCTGCATCTTTTGGGTATTTAGCAATAGCTTCTTCTACAATAGCATCATATTTTTTAGAATTATATAAACCATTTAATGCTAAAACATATAAATCTCTGTTGTAATCTTTTGTTTGATTAGCAGATTTTCCTGTGAAATTTTTAGCAGCTAATTCTTTTAAAATAGCTAACGATTGATCAAATTCATTGGCATTATAAAAACAAATTGCAGCTTGGTATTTATATATATCTTCTTTTGTTCCTAATGCTTCTACTAAATTGTAAACATTCAAGAATTTGTTTCCAGCTTCTACATATTGTTTAGCCTCCATTGCTTTATTAGCACCTTCTAATTCTTTATTAGCTAATGTAGAAACATCAGATTGTAATAAAAAACCATATTTTGGTTGTAAGGCAACTTCTTTTGCTTTCGCATAATCACCATTTGCAGTTGCTTTATCTAAATCAGCTTGAGAATAGTAGAATTCATCAGTTTTTGTACCTTTATTACGTACCTTCCAAACTTTACCATTTTCGTATTTAGATAATTTTGCTAAATCTTGACTTGCTTTAGAAATATCTCCTTTAGCTAAATTTTCTTTAGCTGATTTATTGTATTTCTCTGCTAAAACAGCAGGGTCAGTTGTTAATTCTTCTGTATTTGTTTGAGCGAATGATGTTGACATTGCTAAAACTAAACCTAAACTAAATAATAATTTTTTCATGGATTATTCATTATTTGGATCCTCAGCAGTATTTTCTTCTGCTTGATTTTCTGTGTTTTCATTTGATTCGACAGTATTTTCAACTACTATAGGATTTCCTTCTTCATCTAATTCTACCTCATCTTCTAGTTCCTCTTCGACAGCTACTTTTGCTATTGCAGCAATTTCGTCATTTTTCTTTAAGTTGATTAATCGAACACCTTGTGTAGCACGACCCATTACTCTAATTTCGTCTAAACCAGTTCTAATTGCAACTCCAGATTTATTGATAATCATTAAATCATCTTCATCTGTTACTGCTTTTATAGCAATTAATTTTCCTGTTTTTTCTGTGATATTTAAAGTTGTAACACCTTTACCACCGCGTTTAGTTTCGCGATAATCTTCTACAGAAGAACGTTTTCCGTATCCTTGTTCAGAAACAACTAAAACAGTTTCAGTTTCAGTATCATTAATATTAATCATACCTACAACTTCGTTGTCAGCATGGTCAGTAATATTAATAGCTTTTACACCTTGAGAGTTTCTTCCTAATGGACGAATAGAATTATCTAAGAAACGGATTGCTTTACCATATTTAGAACCAATCATTATTATTCCTTCTCCATTTGTTAATAAAGCTTCTAATAAAGTATCGTCCTCTTTAATTGTAATTGCATTAATACCATTTGTACGTGGACGAGAATAAGCTTCTAAAGAAGTTTTCTTGATGATACCTTTTTTAGTGACCATAATTACGTAATTATTATTTACGTATTCCTCGTTCATTAAATCGTGCGTTAAAATGTAAGCTTTTACTTTATCATCTGGCTCGATGTTAATTAAATTCTGAATTGCACGACCTTTTGATGTTTTAGAACCTTCAGGAATTTCATAAACTCTCATCCAATAACATTTTCCTTTCTCTGTAAAGAATAACATATATTGGTGATTTGATGCAGAAACGATATATTCTAGGAAATCTTCATCACGTGTTGTAGCGGCTCTGTTACCAACTCCTCCACGAGATTGTTTGCGGTATTCTGAAAGTGCTGTACGTTTTATATATCCCATATGAGAAATTGTAAGAACAACTTGCTCATCAGGAATTAAATCTTCAATATTTAAATCTCCACCAGCATAATTAATATCAGAACGACGTTCGTCACCATATTTTTTACGAACTTCTAATAATTCGTCAATAATGATTTGCATACGTAATTCTTCATTCGCTAAAATTTCTTTTAAATGATTAATCATTTTCATGATTTCATCATATTCTTCACGAATTTTATCAATTTCAAGTCCAGTTAATGTACGTAAACGTAACTCAAGAATTGCACGAGCTTGAATTTCAGATAAATCAAAAGCTGACATTAATCCAGAACGAGCATCTTCTGGAGTAGAAGATTCACGAATTATTTTTATAGCACGATCAAGATCATCTTGTGTTCCGATTACTTTCATGTAACCTTCTAAGATATGAGCTCTTTCTTGTGCTTTTCTTAAATCATATTCAGTACGTCTTACAACAACTTCATGACGATGCTCAACAAAATGATGAATCATGTCTTTTAGGTTCAATTGTTCTGGTCTACCATTAACCAATGCAATATTATTAACACTAAATGAAGATTGTAATTGAGTATATTTAAATAATTTATTTAGAACAACATTAGGAACAGCATCCATTTTAAGTACATAAACGATACGCATTCCTTTACGGTCAGATTCATCACGAATTTCAGAAATTCCATCTAGTTTACCATCTTTTACTAGTTCAGCAGTTTTTGCAATCATATCTGCTTTATTAACTTGGTAAGGGATTTCTGTTGCAATAATACAATCACGACCATGTACTTCTTCGAAATTTGTTTTTGCACGTAATACAATACGTCCACGTCCAGTTTCGAATGCTTGTTTTACACCATCATATCCATATATAGTACCTCCTGTAGGGAAATCTGGAGCTTTGATGTGTTGCATTAATTCATCAATCATGATATCACGATTTTTGATGAATGCAACTGTACCGTCAATAACCTCTGTTAGGTTGTGTGGAGCCATGTTTGTAGCCATACCAACCGCAATACCAGAAGCACCATTTACTAATAAATTAGGAACACGAGTTGGTAAAACTGTAGGTTCTTGTATAGTATCATCAAAGTTTAATTGAAAATCAACTGTTTCTTTATCTAAATCAGCTAATAACTCATCTGATATCTTTTGAAGTCTAGCTTCGGTATAACGCATTGCAGCAGGTGGATCACCATCTACAGAACCATAGTTACCTTGTCCATCAACCAATAAGTAACGTAAAGACCAAGGCTGAGCCATACGTACCATTGTGTCATAAACAGAACTGTCACCATGTGGATGGAATTTACCTAATACTTCTCCTACTATACGAGCAGATTTCTTAAAAGAGCGGTTAGAAAAAACACCTAGTTCATACATTCCGAATAATACTCTACGGTGTACAGGTTTTAAACCATCACGCACATCCGGAAGCGCACGAGATACGATTACCGACATTGAATAATCAATGTAAGCGGATTTCATTTCATCCTCAATGTTAATTGGGATTAGTCTTTCTCCTTCAGTCATATTGTTTTGATATATAAGGTTGCTAATATACAAATTTTAACCTTAAATAATAGGGATAAATCTAAGATATTTCATGTTTTATGAAAGTTTTAATATGATTTTAGTGCGTTTTTTTAATTGTTTTCTTTGTAATCATTCTTAAATATAAAATGTTGATAAATTTTAATGTTATTGTTTTAGTTTTCTCTTGTTTAACAAAAAAAAGTTTTTATATTTGCACTTCGAAAATTACAAATTGTAGAACGGACGCGGTTTACTATTAATTCATTTTTTTTGTAATTTTCTATCAATTTTTGATTTTTGAATTAATAATATTAACTGTATATTTGCAACCCATTCGAGTAATGGATTAGAAACTTAGTAAAGATGAGTAAAAGAACATTTCAACCAAGTAACAGAAAGAAAAGAAACAAACACGGATTCCGTGAGCGTATGGCTTCTAAAAACGGTCGTAAAGTATTAGCGGCTCGTAGAAAAAAAGGAAGAAAAGCATTAACTGTTAGTGAAGTAAGAGCTAAAAGATAATCGCTACAATTCATAAAAAATAAGCTTGAAGGTATTTCTTTCAAGCTTTTTTTTTACATTTGTTTTAAAGATTGTAAAAAGTATGGAAGCCAAAAATGTAATAGAGTTATATCAATCATCTATTTTTCAAAGAAATCACTTAGTTTTATCTAATGTAAATTTTACATTAGGTAAAGGAGAGTTTGTTTATCTAATTGGAAAAACAGGAAGTGGAAAAAGTAGTTTGTTGAAAGTACTTTATGGAGATTTACCATTACAGTCTGGAACTGGTGCTGTCGTTGGAATGGATTTAAAATCTTTAAAAACAAGTAAAATTCCAGATTTAAGAAGACATTTAGGAATTGTTTTTCAGGACTTTCAATTGTTAACAGATAGAACTGTAGAGCAGAATTTAATTTTTGTATTAAAGGCTACAGGATGGAAAGATAAAACACTTATTAATCAGCGTGTTGATGAGGTTTTAGATTCTGTAGGAATGTTGTCTAAAAAGAAAATGATGCCTTTTAGACTTTCTGGAGGTGAGCAACAACGTGTATCTATTGCACGAGCTTTATTAAATCATCCTGAATTAATTTTAGCAGATGAGCCTACTGGAAACTTAGATCCAGAAACTTCAAATGATATTATGGATTTATTATTATCTGTTTCTAAACAAAATAATTGTGCTGTTGTTATGGCTACGCATGATTATGATATTATTCGTCGTTACCCAGCTAGAAAAGTACGTTGTGAAGATGGAAAATTTTTCGAAGTAACAGAGGCTATTACAGAATAAGTATAGATTTATAAAATAAAAAGATAATAAAAGAGTTTATATTCAATATAAACTCTTTTTTATTAAACTTCTGATTAAATGTATTCAGTTTTAGTGCCAGTTTATAATTGGGATATAGAAAAATTAGCAATTTGTTTATCTCACCAGATTTCTAAATTAACAATTAATATTGAAGTTATTTTTTTTGATGATTTTTCATCAAACCAGGAACTTTTATATAAAAATGAATTATTGATTGAACAGCTTGGGTTTAAATTTTATAAATCTTCAGTAAATAATGGTATAGCACATACATTAAATCTGTTAGCTAAGTCTTCTAAATATGAATGGTTAATTTATTTAGATGCCGATATTATTCCAGTACAACAAAATTTCATTGATTTTTATATACATCTAAATAAAAACAGAAACAAAATTTATTGTGGTGGTTTATTATACGAAACAAATAAACCTAAAAAAGGTGTATTAAGATGGAAATATGGCAGAAAATACGAAGTGCAAACAACACAATATGCAAATCAAAATCCATATTTGAATTTTAAAGCATGTAATTTTTTTGTACATAAATCAATTTTAAGTAAGCATTTATTTACATCAAATAATGATAATTATTACGCAGCTGTTGATACACTTTTTGGCTTAAAATTAAAAAATACTAATGTTAGTATTGAGTTTGTTGATAATCGAGTTTATCATCTTGGATTAGATAGTAACGAAGAATATCTAAACAAAGCAAAACTGTATGTAAAAAGTATTGTTAAATCATATAAAGATAAACAGGTTGATATGAAGTCAATTCGATTAATTGAATTTTATGAACGTCAAAATTCTTTTAAAATAAAGGTGTATTCATTGCTGTTTAGTTTTACTAAACCAATTATTTATATGAATCTTTTATCCAGATATCCTTCAATATATTTATTTCAATTTTTTAAATTAGGATATTTTATAGAAGAAATGGAAACTTGAACTTTTAAGAAACTTGATCAAAAATAGATTTTAATTTAATTTCTTCATTTTCCCAACAAAGCTCATTTGCTGCAAAAGTTAATTTTTCTTGATAATTATCTTTACCTTCATTTAGTAATTCCTGTAGTTTTTCCGCAAGATGTTCTGAATTATGATTATTGATGACTTTACCGATGTTATAATCAATAACTATTTTTTTAATTTCAGGTAAATTTGTTGCAAGCACAGGAACTTTAGCTTGTATAAAATCGAACAATTTATTAGGTAAAGCGTAACGATAACTTAAGCCTAAATCTTCTTCTAAACTCATTCCTACATCTGCAAGAGGAGTTATTTTTTTTAAAGTTTCAGGGGGAATATTTCCTAGAAAATGAATATAATCTGTAAGATTTAATTTTTTTACTAATTCTTTGTATTCTTCTTTTTTAGGTCCATCACCTGCAATCCAAAATTGACAATTTTTTACATGTACAAAAGCTTCAATCATTTTATTAATTCCTCTGCTAGGATTAATAGCTCCTTGATAAAGTAAAATTTTATGATTATTAGGATTTTTAGGTAGTTTAAAATCTAGTGTATTTTTATTACACTTTATTCGATTTGGAACATTTCTTATTACAATGGGTTTAACATTATATTGCTGATTGAACCAAGTTGCATAGCCATTACTTACTGTATAAAAATATTTAATTTTTGGGAGTAAAAATTTTTCTAAAATTTTCCAAACTTTTTTAGTTTTTGGACGATTATATAATGATGGTAATTCAGAATAAATTTCGTGACTATCAAATACCAAAGGATTTCCTTTTATTTTACTAACAAGATAAAAAGGTAATAGACTATCTAAATCATTTGCGAGAAGAATGGTGGTTTTATTAGTTTTTTTTAAAAGTATAAAAAATAATTTCCAATTAAATTCAGCATACTTTTTCATGCTCGATTGATATTTCATATCAATCAAATACGTTTTATAAGGTTTGTTTAAAATGGGTTTACTATATAAAGTAGCTCCAATTAATTCTACATCATAACCAAATTTCAGTAAAGAATTACAAACCTTATTTAATCGCTGATCGTTTTCTATGTTATTTAATACCGCTGATAAAATTTTCAAAATAAAAGATTTTGATTATTTACCTGGTTTAAATAATAAGTAGTATGCTTGTACTAAAAATAAAATTGCATTAGGAACTAATACAGGCCATGCTTCTAGCATTGAGGCATAAATTACAAAACAAATACATCCTATAGCATTTATTATACGAATAACAGTTATTTTAGAAAAAAAGAACCCCAATACAATAAATACTGATGCTAAATAGCCAAATATGTCCGCTATTCCAATGTTATATAAAAAATTCATAAATTGATAAATAAGAATAATAAAGTATTCGCAAAATTATGAAAAATAAATCGGTAACTTTGTGTAAATTTGCAAAATGATAGAAACTTTATCAAAAATAAAACACAAAGATTCATCAAATTTTTTCTTAATCGCTGGTCCTTGTGCCATTGAAAGTGAAGACATGGCTTTAAGAATAGCAGAAAAAGTTGTTGAAGTAACAAATAAATTAGAGATTCCTTATATTTTCAAAGGATCTTTTAAAAAAGCTAACCGTTCTCGTATAGATAGTTTTACAGGTATTGGAGACGAAGAAGCCTTAAAAATTATTCAAAAAGTAGGAGAAACATTTGATGTTCCAACTACCACAGATATTCACGAGCCTTTTCATGCAGAAATGGCTGCTAATTATGTTGATGTATTACAAATTCCAGCATTTTTAGTTCGTCAAACTGATTTAGTTGTTGCTGCAGCTAAAACAGGAAAACATGTAACGTTAAAAAAAGGACAATTTCTTTCGCCAGAAGCAATGAAGTTTCCTGTAGAAAAAGTAACAGATTCAGGGAATAATAATGTTGCTATTATAGAACGTGGAACAATGTTAGGATATGGTGATTTAGTTGTAGATTATCGAGGAATTCCTGTGATGCAAAATTATGCTCCAGTTATTTTAGATATTACACATTCTTTACAACAGCCTAATCAAGCGTCTGGTGTAACAGGAGGGAAACCAGAATTAATAGAAACTATAGCGAAAGCTGGTATTGCAGTAGGTGCTGATGGTCTTTTTATAGAAACTCATCCAGATCCTAAAAATGCAAAAAGTGATGGAGCAAATATGCTACAATTAGATTTGTTAGAAGGGCTTTTAACTAAATTAGTAAAAGTTCGTCAGGCAATTTTATAATATATATTAATGTAATTTATTAAATAATACTTAATCATAGTAGGTTAAGTATTTTTAATTTTTTAGTTATGAATAATTTAATTCAGAAATATAATATTCCAGGACCACGTTATACAAGTTATCCAACTGTACCTTTTTGGGACAATGATAGCTTTTCTAAACAACGTTGGATAGAAACTTTTCAACGATCATTCGATGAAAGTAATGAAGATGAAGGAATATCTCTTTATATACACTTACCTTTTTGTGAAGCTTTATGTACTTTTTGTGCTTGTAATAAAAGAATCACAAAACAACATTCTGTAGAAACACCATATATAGATACTGTCTTAAAAGAATGGAAGCTATATATTGATTTATTTTCTTCTCGTCCAAAAATAAAAGAAATTCATTTAGGTGGAGGAACACCAACATTTTTCTCTCCAGAAAATTTAAAAAAACTTATAGATGGTATTTTTGAATTTGCTGATAGAGCAGAAGGCTATGAATTTAGTTTAGAAGGACATCCAAACAACACAACAAAAGAACATTTACAAGTATTATACGATTTAGGTTTTAGAAGAATCTCTTATGGAGTACAAGATTACGACATAAAAGTTCAGAAAGCTATTAATAGAGTTCAGTCATTCGAAAATGTAAAACAAGCAACGGAAGATGCTCGTAAAATTGGATTTGCTTCTGTATCTCACGATTTAATTTTCGGTTTACCTCACCAAACACTGGAAGGAATGACAGAGACCATTAATCTTACAAAATCTTTAAATCCAGATCGTATATCTTTTTACAGTTATGCACATGTTCCATGGATAAAAGGAGTTGGACAAAGAGGTTTTAATGAAGAAGACTTACCAACACCAGAATTAAAAAGAGAATTATACGAAGAAGGTAAAAAAATGTTCGAGGAAATGAACTATTTCGAAATAGGAATGGATCATTTTGCATTAGAACATGATTCTATGTATCAATCAATGAAAAATCATACATTACATAGAAACTTTATGGGATACTCATCTTCAAAAACACAACTAATGGTTGGGTTAGGAGTATCATCTATAAGTGATTCTTGGTATAGTTTTGCTCAAAATGAAAAAACAGTAGAAGAGTACGAAAAATCTATTCATAACGGAGAGTTATCTGTCTTTAGAGGACATATCTTATCTGATGAAGATTTAGTAATGCGTAAACACATCTTAAATTTGATGTGTAACCTACAAACAACCTGGGAAAATGAATCTCAAAAAATTGATAACCTAGACAGAATAAAAATCATGTTAGAAGACATGATTGAAGATGGTCTAATCCAATTCACAGATTCAGGGTTAATCGTCAAAGAAGAAGGTCGACCTTTTGTACGTAATGTCTGTATGGCATTCGATAAGAGAATGATAGATAATCAGCCTGAAACGCGTATTTTCTCGATGACAATCTAGTAATTAGACGAAAAGTTTTACACTTTATCAAAAAAAAGTATATATTTGAATATCTCAAACAATGAAAGAAATAGAAATCAACGGTAAAAAATTCATACCGTACATCGCTTTTGAAGAAATAGAACAAGCCATCAAAAACATGGCAAATGAAGTTTATGAAGAATACAAAGACGAACGCCCAATTTTTGTGGGAGTTTTAAACGGTGTTGTAATGTTTTTCAGCGATTTCTTAAAACAATATCAAGGTGAATGTGAAATATCATTCCTAAAATTGAAATCTTACGAAGGAACAGAATCTACAGGGAATGTACAAATTGAGATGGATATTCCAGTGAGTGTTGAAGGTCGTCACGTAATTATTTTAGAAGATATTGTAGATACAGGTAATACTTTAGTAGAATTACACCGAATTTTAAAAGAAAAAAAGGTTAAATCTCTTAAAGTAGCTACATTGTTATTTAAACCAGATGCTTATAAAAAAGATTTAAAAGTAGATTTAGTAGGAATCTCTATTCCTGATAGATTTGTTGTAGGTTATGGATTAGATTATGATGGGCTAGGAAGAAATTTACCAGATATTTATCAAATAAAACAATAAACAAAATGCTAAACATTGTATTGTTCGGCCCTCCTGGAAGCGGTAAAGGAACACAAGCAAAATTCTTAGAAGAAAAATACCAAACTCCACAAATTTCTACTGGAGATTTATTTCGTTACAACTTAAAAAACGAAACTGAATTAGGAGCCTTGGTAAAATCTTATATGGATAAAGGGCAATTGGTTCCAGATGAGGTTACAACAAATATGTTAATAGATCATTTAGATAACAATCCAAATCCTAATGGTTATATTTTTGATGGATATCCTAGAACAACTGCACAAGCAGAAGCATTAGATAAAATCTTAAAAGAAAAATATAACAGCGAAGTGTCAGTTACTTTAGCATTAGTTGTTGATGACGAAGTACTTGTTGATCGTTTGTTAGAAAGAGGTAAAACTTCTGGTCGTGCAGATGATGTTGATGAGAATATTATTCGTGATCGTATTACAGAGTATTACGAAAAAACAGCAATAGTTGCAGAGCATTACAAAGCACAATCAAAATGGATAGAAATTAATGGAGTAGGTTCTATTGATGATATTACAGAAAAATTAAATGAAGCAATAAATAACGTTTTATAGTTAAACATTATTTATCATATTATAAAAAAGGATTTCGATTTTTTCGAAATCCTTTTTTGTTTTCATCTTATTTAGGGCAAATACTACGTACCGCGCTTTCACGTTCCCAATCTTTTTTGATTGGTCATTAAGTAAATATCAAATACATCCAATCAAAAAAGGATTTCCACTTCAATCGCTTTTGCAAACAAATAATTTAAAGTAGATTAGTATAAATTAAACCAATATGCTAAAAAAAACTACTTTTCTATTTTTATTATTACTAACAATTCATGCTTATTCACAAATTGTAGTGAATTACGATGATAGTTTCATCATGAAATTTGATAATAAAATAAGTGCTGATTCCCAAAGAATGGCTGATAAATTCAAACAGCCAATTCCTTTTAAATTAGAAATTAATGATAGTATTTCACTTTATAAGGAAATAGAAAAAATATCAAACCAACAAAACGAAAGCCAAATATTTATTGTTGGAGGAACTTCAAAAAATATCATTTATACAAACTTTGTAAAAGGAATTCAAACAGAACAATTATCAGTTGACGATAAAAATTTTTTAATAAAAGATTCAGTCGTCAACTATCCATGGAAATTAACAAAAGAAACAGATAAATTACAAGGATTTAATGTTTATAAAGCTTATTTTAATAAAGATGAAAATACATTAATTGAAGCATGGTACAGTAAAGAAATCCCTTTCAGAACAGGACCAGGTTTGTATTTAGGTTTACCAGGTTTAATATTAAAATTGAAAATTACATATAAAGATCAATCCAATAGTTATAAACTTATAGAAGCTACAAAAGTTATATTAGGTAAATCACAAAAAATTAATCCACTTACAAAAGGCAATCAAGTAAATAGAGAGGAGTTTAAAAGGGTTTATGATGAATATATAAAAAAAGTAAAAGAAAATATAATTATGGATAAATCAGTAGATGACTAATTTCTTTAACTTATAAATATTTCTGATAGTTTATAATTTATAACGGCATGTATCTTGTAATAAAATAAGTGAACTAATTTTAAATTACAAGATATGAATACATTAAAAGGGAAAATAGCAATAGTAACAGGGTCTAGTTCTGGAATTGGGGAGGCAATAGCTATTTTATTCGCAAAAGAAGGTGCAAAAGTTATCATTACTTACCATTCTGGTCCAGATAGAGCAGAAGCTGTTGTAGAACAAATTAAAAAAGATGGAGGTGTTGCAAAAGCTTACCAATTAGATGTATCAAATTCTGATGATGTTCATCAATTTTTCGATAAGGTTGATAAAGATTTTGGAGATATTACAATCTTAGTTAATAATGCCGGAATTAATGGAAGTAATACTCCAGTAGAAGATATGTCTATTGAACAATTTGATAAAGTTGTTAAAACAAACTTATATGGACCATTTTTTTGTAGTAGAGAATTTCTTCACTTAAAGAAAAAATACAAAACATATAAAGGAAGTTGTATTATTAATGTTACTTCAATTCATCAATATGTAAACGTACCAGGAAATGCAGATTATAATGCATCAAAATCTGGAATGAGAAATTTAGCTTACACAATGGCTTTAGAATTAGCTAGTCGAGAAATGACTGTTAATAATATAGCTCCAGGAATGATTTTAACACCAATTAATGAAAAGGTTATTGATGATCCTAAAAAATTAGAAAGAGCAGAAAGTATAATCCCATTTCATAGAGGAGGTAAACCTGAAGAAGTAGCTAATGTTGCTTTATTTTTAGCATCAGATGCAAGTTCTTATGTAACAGGAAGTACATATACAGTAGATGGAGCTTTATCTATTTTAGGACCAGATGCATAATAAAAAAGGAATTATATGAATGTAACAGATTGGTTAATTGCATTTATTCCTGCTTTATCTTTTGGTCTAGTTCCTGTAGTAGGAACTTTTATTGGAGGAAAACCAGTTCAACAAACAATGGGTATTTCAATAGGAGCATTTGTTTTTGCTCTTATTGTTGTTCTTATCCGTAAACCAGAATTAAATACACATATATTTTTAATTAGTTTTATTTCTGGTATTTTATGGGCAATTGGTTCTATTGGGCAATTTAAAGGAATAACATATCTAGGTGTTGCAAGGGCAACTCCTATAATGAATGGAGGTCAAATAATTGGAACTTCTCTTGTTGGTATTGCATTAGGAGATTGGGCTTCTAGTCAAGCAAAAATTTATGGTTTTTTAGCCTTAATACTTATAATTATAGGTATAATTTTTACCTCCTATCAAGAAAAATCAGGAGAAGAAAATATACAATGGAAAAAAGGTATTTTAATTAATTTAATTGGTGTATTGGGCTTTACATTTTATGTAGGAATTATTAAATACTTTAAGATAGATGGTTGGAGTAGTATTCTACCACAATCTATTGGACAAATAGTTGCTACTTTTTTATTTGGTTGGTTAATTTTTAAAACAAAAACATTAACCAAAGTCTCTTTAAAAAATGGTATAGTAGGAATTATTTGGGCTTGTGGGAATTTAGCTTTACTTATTTCACAGTCAAAACTAGGTTTGGCAACAGCTTATCCAATAGGACAAGCTGCTGTTATTGTATCAGTATTTGGAGGTGTCTATATTAATAAAGAACAAAAAACAACTAAAGAGTGGAAGTATTCACTTTCAGGGATTATAATTATTTGTCTTGGCTTATTTATGATTTATCAAGCTGGTAATAATTAATTACTGTTAACTTTTTAAAATTTTAATGTACATTTGCGCAAGCAAGCCGCTTTGTCGCTTCATTGATTAAATGAAGAGGAAAGTCCGGGCTCCATAGAGTAAGCATAGCGGGTAACACCCGTCCATCGAGAGGTGAGGACAAGTGCAACAGAAAGAATGTACAGTTCGGCTGTAGTGAAACCAGGTAAACTCTATGCGGAGCAATGCCATGTATACCAGTAGTTAAGAGTTACTCGCTCGTTGCTGGGGGGTAGGCAGATTGATGTTTAGAGTAATCTAAATACTAGATAAATGACAAAGCATTATATTCTTTATAATGACAGAACCCGGCTTATAGGCTTGCTTTTTCTTTTTAATAAATTACTGAATAACAAATTGGTATAATTATTGTTAATTTGAGTTTTTAAATTTAACAATAAACCTATGAAAAGAATTTTACTTAGCCTGTTATTTTCAGGTATATTTTTTATTGGCTCTGCCCAAGATGTTACAATTAAAAAAGGAAAAATATTATTTGATAAAAAAGAAGTAGCATCTGTAGATGGTAAAAAAAGAGTCTATACTTTTTCTAATTTAGAAAATAAGCCTATTTTTTCTATAGAATATCGTTCAGAGCTTTTCCCATATGGAAAAAATAAAATATGGTATACAATTACAAATTTAACAACGAATGAAAAAAATGATTTTGAAACAAAAAGTACGTCTTTTTCATTATTTAATCTAGAAAAAATGATTGTTAAAACTTTTTCTGAAGGAGAGTATAAAATTTTAACAGAAAATGGTATTAATACAGGTGTTGTAAATGAGTTAATTAGCAATAATAAAAGAGATATTCTAGATGAATTTAATAGAGAAATTGAAGAGTATAATAAAAATTTAAAAAACTATTTACAATTAGTACAAGATAATGGAATTTATTTTGACAATAAGGGTAACATATACAAAGCTGATAAAGAAATAGGTAAAATAACAATGTTTGCTGAAAATAATTTTAGAACATATATTTTAAAAGAAAATAATGATTATACTGTCGGTAATTGGTGGGGAGGAGAGTTTAAATTAGGAGATAAAGTTTTATTTTTAAAAGAAACAGAAAATCCTCTTTTAGATTCAAATACAAAATCAATTAAAAATAATGAATTCTTTTCTGCTATTGTAGGTTTTGCTTTGTCAAATGGATATACTTTGGGAAATCAGTTAAAAACTGCTGTGACTAAAAATAATCAAGATCAATTCAACCAAAAACTTCAAGAAAATAAAGATAATTCAGTTAATTTATATGATGTTACAGGTTATTTGATTGATGAAAAAGGTAATAAAATTGATGGAAAATTATCTATAAATTTTCAAACAGTTACACAAGGACTTAAGCAGAGTAATGTATCATCTATACCTGAAAATTTAGGTAAATCTGTTTATTTGAAAAGTATTAATGAAAAAGGAAAAGAAAAATCAACTCGATACAAATCAAACTCAGGTGTTAAATTTTGTACAGAAAGTGAAGATTGTTATTTAGGACTTAAGACAATTGGTAATGCAAATAATGCTATAGGTAATATAATGAGTTTAAGTGCTGATTTTTCTTACTTTTATAAGATAGTTTACGATCAAAATAATTACTTGATTTTAGAAGATCCTGAATCAAAATCATTGTATATTAAAATTCCAAATCAGCAAAAAGCATTGTATTTAGGAAATTCTAATAAAGATAAATTACAGAAAAATTTTGATGAATACATGAATTGTAATTTAAATGCATCCGATTATGATTTAACAACTATCGATGGAATAAAAGTTTTATTCGAAAAATATAAATCTACGTGTAATTAATATTTGATTTATAGCTTACCTGTTGTGCATTTTGTT
>DJDD01000083.1:8133-10487 GCA_002430925.1 Flavobacteriales bacterium UBA5933 | reverse complement strand
TGATTTACCTGTTCCACCAACAGATAGATTACCGACATTTATAATTGGTATATCAAATTTCACAGAACGGTTGATTCCTATGTTAAATAACATATTTCTGACCGAAGTACCAATCCAATATAAACCAGAAAAAGGAAGTAAAAGTCTACGCCAATTCATTTTGTTTAAATATTAGGCGAAATTAACACTTTAAGTTTTATTCTAAAAAAATAAATTGTTTTTAACTATTTGTAAAATCTAAAAACCTACTCTAAAAGAATAGGTTTTCAGTACTATAGTGAATTAAATTGTTTTTAAATAAATTTCTTGTAGCTCTTCTGCAGTAAAAGTTTTTGATGGTAAATTCTGAATTAACTGACCTTGTTTCATAATTCCAATATTTGTAGCCACACTTACTGCATTAAAAATATCATGTGTTGCCATAAAAACTGTTCTTCCCTCTCTTCCGAACTGACGAACCAATTCTGTGAAATCTGCTGTTGCAATAGGATCTAAACCACTTGTAGGTTCATCTAACAAAAGTACTTTTGCGTCTTTTGCTAAGGCAATTGCTATTCCTACTTTCTGACGCATTCCTTTCGAATATCCTCCCAATGGTTTATGATGAGCAATTTCTTGTAAACCTGTTCTATTTAAAAACGAAACTAATTCTTCTTTATCATAATTAAAACCAGCTATTTTAGAAAAAAAATCTAAATTTTCTATTCCTGTTAAATTGGGATAAAGCAAAACTGTTTCTGGAATATAGGCCAAATGCTTTTTTATCTCTTGTGGATTTTTGGTAACAGAAATATCATTAATAAAAGCATCGCCTGATGTTGGTTTTATTAACCCCAATAACATATTAATCGTTGTACTTTTCCCTGCACCATTTTGTCCTAATAAAGCAAAAATTTCTCCTTTATTCACTTCTAAATTTAATGATTCTAAAGCTATGAAATCATTGTACTTTTTATGTAAATTAATTGTTTTTAGCATAGTTTTTTATATTTGTTTTGCGAAAGAATAAGTAATAAAAAGATAATCAATAAATAAGGTAAAAAGACTTTCACTAAGTTTATTTTTTGATTGTCTTGAAAAGATTTTATGACTTGTTTATCCCAATCTATAGCATCTGCATTTTGACCAGAAAAAATATATGGATAAAAATATAATCGCTTTTCTTCATGAAAATCTTGAAGAGCTTTTCCGTAAGCCAAATTATTTTGCAAATTTGTTTCTGCGAATTGTGTTTCTATTAATTGTGTATGAATAGATGGAAAGAAATAGCCTAAGTATTCAGTTACTTTATTCCTTTGATTCATTTTTTCTATATAATTGTTTGAAGAATTTGCTGCTTCAAAATCTCCCATTTGTTGCATTGCATAATACCAAGTCCAAGTAAAAGAATCATTTTCTTCTATTGTATATTTTTTAAACTGAGGATAAATCTTATAAAATTTATTCATTGTAGGTTGTTTTGGTTCATCCCATTTACTATGAAATCCTTCTCTTTGTGCCATAACAGCTTCTAATGATTCTTGTGTAGGATAGATTTTTTGTATAAGCATATTACAGCTCATTGGTACAATAAAATTTATTCCTATCCAAACGATTAAAAGAATCAGTGCGTTTTGTGCAGATGTTTTTCTAAATAAAATTATCCATCGACATAGTACAAACCAAAAAGCTATATATAACCAACCTGAAATAATAAATAAAAAATAATTAACTGTAAAAGGTATTGTAATCCAATAAGTAGCAATCAATAATAGAGTAAAATAAATAGTACTCACCGATACAAAACGAATAAACAACTTATAATCAATTATATTTCCTAAATTACCACTTTGAACAGAAAGTAATTTCCAAGTTCCATTTTCCTCTTCTTCGGATAATATATTATAGCAAAACGCGATAATAATTAGTGGAAAAATAAGAACCAAAACAAAACTAAAATCAAGATTTCCTGTAGCTACACTAGCTGGATTATAAAAATCTGAATCATATCTTTGTTCTTCTAAGTTTCGTATTGTAACACCATGTATAGAAGGATTTAAATCTCTCATTCCAATAGAAAGAGCGGCTAATTTTGGCGTGTTATTAATAAAATTAAATTTTATATAGTATAATATTAGTCCTAAATCATCTTTATTATATTTTACATTTTTTTCTATACTCTCCTTCTGAAAATGCTCACTTTTAATAATAATATCTTCATTCTTTTCTAAGAATTTTTTTCCTGTATAAATTGACATTACTCCTACTAGAAATAAGAATAATAATCCAAATAAATAAGCTTTATTTCGATAAAATTGTTTAATTAAATACTGTTTCATCTTAAACTAATTTTAAATTTTTACTACTTATTTCTA
>DJDD01000083.1:2237-8085 GCA_002430925.1 Flavobacteriales bacterium UBA5933 | reverse complement strand
ACAATACAGAATACACTCCAAAATAAAATTGCTACAATTGGAATCCATTCTGTTGTTATCCCTTTTGTAAATGATGCATATTTATAATTAAAATCAGGTAAATTTTTCCAATTATCTTGTGAAATAATTGCAGGAGGACCTCCTTTATCTGGTTTTATATTACTAATGTGTTCTATTTGTAAGTCATTCATTTTTTGTGCAAGAACATATCGATATTCTTCTGCTTGTTTCTGAAATTCTTCGTAGGTAAAAAAATCAGTTCCTGATGCTAGCACAGAAAAATTTTTAATTGCTATTAATGGATTGATAAAAGAAGATACATCTACAAGCAACAATTGTTTATGATACATTTGTTGAAGTTCATTTTGATGCTTATTGTAAATAGTAGAACTTATTCGCTCTCCTTCTTTCATGACAAAACCACTATAATTAATAGGTAGTTCATTTACATCACTTACTTTATAATGAGATAAAAGAGAATCTTTAATATTTTTAAAATAAGGATCATCTGGATTATGGCTATCTCCTATTTGTAAAATATCTTTTTCTAATTCTGTTTCAAATGCAATACGAGATGGAGTTGGATAAATATTTTGACCTATAAACTGAATTCCCTTTGGTAAAAAAATAACCATCATCAACCAACAACCAATTAAACTTGTTAAAGCAAAAGAAGAATTTTTGCTTCTTGCTGATATTGTAATAGTTATACAACAAATAAAAAAATAATATAAAGTATAAGCAACTAAAATAGATACTAATCTTAACAAACTATCTTGCCAAATCGAAAAATCTGAAAATAAAACAACAATCATAATTAAAGGAAAAATAGGAAGTAAAAAAAGTAATGAAAATTGCCAAAGACCTATAATTTTTCCCCATAGAATGGCTCTTCCAGATGCCCCTTGAACACTTAATAGTTTTAATATTGCATTTTCTCTTTCTTGAACGATTATTCCAAAACCTAAAAATAAAATAACTAAAGGAACAATACACTGTAAAATAAAAGCACTTGTAAATGAACCAAAACGAACTAAAACACCAGTACTTCCAGCTTCTGAAAGATTGGCTGTATTTTGTTTATGAGCTTCTAGAAATATTACATTACCGAGGTAACTATCTAAGCCATTATCAAAAATACTTACTGGATGACTCATTCTAAATACTAAATAACCATAATGAGCCATTCTGTGTGGATGTTTCGCTGGTCTATTTTCCCATTGTTGCCTTACTTCTTTTCTATATTCATCTATTTGGCTCTTATTTTCTTTGTATTTCATCAATCCAATACCAAGGCTAAGTGTACAGAATAGTAATAGAGTTATAATAATTAATAAATTTTGTTTACTTTTTATTAAGTCTCTTCTTGTTTTTGTAATAATATGATTTAAAACTCTCATATTCTAAAATTTATAAGTAACTGTCATTAAAAAATTTCTTGGTGCGCCTGGAAATAGTCTTAAATAATTTTGTGCACCTGTCCAATATGTTTTATTCGTAAGATTATTCATGTTAAGAGCAAATTGTAGCTTAGATTTTAATGGCGCATAATATAATGCTGTATCCAAAGTTGCATAAGCTGGAACTTCAAAACTTCTTGTAAACCATGGTACTTTTGAACTTTGGTACAAAATTCCCATTCCAACTCCAAAATTTTTAAGAGACTTTACTTTAGTAAAATTGTAGCGCGTCCATACATTAAAAGAATTTTTGGATGTATTCTCTTTTCGTTTTCCTATAAGTGATTCATCGGTATCTTTTAAAATTATAGCATCTATATAACTATAACCACCGTAAACATGCCATTCTGGAAAAATATATCCTGTAAATTCAGCTTCAAATCCTCTACTTCTATCTTCACCTCTTTGTATTAATTCATCTGGTTCAGCAGGATTATTTGCATTAACTATAATATTTTTTTGTTTTATTTCATAAATAGCCATGCTAAATGAAAGATTTTTAAAAACCTTACCTTTAATTCCAAATTCTTTCAAATCGGATGTTAATGGTTTAAATTTAGCTGCAGATTCTGCTCCTGTAAAACTACCTGTATTAGGCATTAAAGTAACAGTATTAGATTGTGGCTGATATCCTGTTAAATAAGTTCCATAAATATTTATATGATTAGTAATGTTATAAGTTATTCCCAATCTATATAACATTTTTGAATTATTAAATGATGTTTCATTTTCTTGTTTATAATTCGTAATATCCTTGAACCATTCTTGTCTAATCCCAGATAAAATTTTAAACTTCTTCCATGTAAGTAAATATTGTACATATGCAGCATGTGTAACTGTTAAAGCCGATGGTAAAGCTGTTTCTATATTCAATTTATAGTAATCATCTCCTTCATGATTTTTTGCTCCAGGAGTTAAATCAAACGGTGTCACATTTGCTTTGGGAATTACAATTCCATTATAATCTATAAATTCATATAAATCTGAATTAGAAGGATTATAAGAGGAAGCTACTGAACCATCTTTTAATACAAAACCTCTTGCTGCATTTTGAAACCCTCCTTTTCTTTTTTCCCAAATTTGACTATCATATCCAAGTAGTGTTTGATGTTCTGTTTCCCCTACCTTAAAATTATAATTAAAATAAGCATTCACATTATCTACTTCCCATTTCTGTTTTCTTCTAATAAATTGCATCATTGCAAGACTAGAAACTGGATTATTGTTAATGTCTGGAATAAAAGCATTGGTTGTTCGATGTTCTTGAAGATTTTCTCTCCAATATTGCTTCATGTAAGATGCATTAAAACTAAAATTATTAGAAAATCTATGAGAAAGAGTTCCCATAAGAATCATTTCTTTTGTTTTAAAATAATCATCAGGAGAACCTAAATTCAAACTTCTAGATGTACTATTCAAATTTGTTTTTCCTGCTACTGCTCCAAATATCGGTTGCCCTCTATCTAAATTACCATGAAGATCGTTATAAATCATCTCTACATTAATCGATGTTTTATCATTGGGTGCGAATGTAATCGAAGGAGAAATCAAGGTTCCACTATTATTTACATAATCTCTAAAAGATTTTGCTTTTTGATAAGCCGCATTAAAACGATACAATAATGTTTTACTTTTATTTAGTGGACCTGTAATATCTGTAGTAGCTCTATAAGTATCAAAACTACCAGCAGAGAAACTCACTTCATGTCGTGGTTCAACTAACGGTTTTTTAGTCACCATATTTATAGTTCCCCCTGGATCCACACTAGACATCGTAATACTTGCTGGACCTTTAAAAACTTCGACACGATCTATATTAGCAGTCATTGGTTGCAAAAAATAATACTGTCTTGTTCTTAAACCATTAATTATCTGTCCCTCTTCATTCTGACTTATTCCTCTAATATTATATTGATTGTAATAACTTGACGGAGAAACTCCAGTTACATTTTTCATTACATCTCCTAACTGAAATGCTTGTCTATCTGTCATTAATTCTTTGGTAACAGTATTTAATGTCATAGGAATATCAATATTCTTCATTGCAATTTTAGTTGCTGCAAAAGAATAATCTGATGTATAATTCTTAGACTTTCTACCTACTACCTCAACTGTCTGAATTGCTATAGTTGTAGAATCCTCTTGTACTTCTTGTGCATAAAAAAAGTTTGGAAAAATAATAGGAATAATATATTTCAATCTTTTAATAAAAGATTGATTTGTTTTTATTTTATAATTATTGATGTACATTGAATATAAAAGTATACATGCACTTATCTTAGATAAATGACATATATTAATAAATGAGGTTTTCTATGCCTTTTGACATAAAAATCCATAAAAAATCATTGGTGATTAGATATAATCTACCTTGTACAATACTTTAAAAAATATTATACTACATAATAATTATAAACGGGGGGAGCTCGTGAGCTAAAAAAATCGAGTAAACATTGATAAATAATTGCCTTTGGTTGAGGCATTTCTTTTTCAATTTTCGATGTAATTGGAGGAATAAGTGTTAAATCTTGCTGAACAAAAGCTTGATGCATTTGCATATGAAGCAAACAATGACAGATATCTTCATTGTCCCAAGAAACTTCTTCTGAATCTTTACTTTCTTTTACTTTTGTAGTAAGATCTTTATTATGTTGAGAATGTTCTATACATACACTAATTCCACTAGCATTCATAACGAACATTAGTAACAAAGGAAATAATAATATGATTTTTAGTTTCTCTTTCATAAATCAAGTTGCGAAAATACAATGTTTTTCTACAAAAAAAAATGTGATTCTAACATAATAACATTTATTTGATATTTCTCAATAGTTTTTCTTCTAGAGAAATAAGAAAGCAATAGCGATAGTACTGGAAATCCTTTTTCCTCAGAAAAAGATTGAAAGGGATAGCGCGACCCGCAGGGATTGCCCAAATTAAATTTATTAGACATATAACAAAAAACCTCTCATTAAGGTTAATGAGAGGTTTTTATGTATTTTTAGATTATATTCTATTAATAATAAATCTTTTTCAGTTCTGGGGCATATTCTGTTTTATCTTCTATTTGCCAACCATAGGTTTTTGCAAGGAAGTATAAATCTCCAAGATTCTGAATTAACTGCTTATGTGCTTCTTGCTTTAGTTGAGTTTTATCGATTGTTTTCTCGACATGCGCAACAGCACGTTTTTTGATTCCGTTTAAATCGTCTTTACTAAATCGATTAAAAACACTTTGGTCCATATCATAAAAGCTAACATCTGGATAAACTTTAATTTCTACAGGTGGAATAGATTTTATAATAATTTTTTTATTTATAGAATCTAATTCTATATCCATTTGTTTAAGATCATATGTGGCTTGTGCCTTTGCTTTAACCAAAAGTGTTACTTTTTTATCCGATGAATAAATACTTCCTAAACCTGGTAAAGACTTTTTGGACGTATGATTGTACATATCAGAATACATTTGTTCTGCTACAATCATTTTATTCATTTTATCAATCTGATAAGCAATTACGTATGATTGTTCATTGGAATCTTCTTTCTTAAATTTATCTGTTATAATATAAGTCAACATTACTCCAAAAAAGAATGCGAAAAGACCTAATATTACATATTTTAAATTTTTTCTAATCATTTGAATAATTTGGTTTCAGTGGAGTTCCTTTCACAATTTGTGCCAAATCTTCTTCTAAATATGCAGAAACTGGACTTTCTACAATACGTCCTACTTCTTTTTTATTTTTATCATAAACAATTATTGTTGGAACATGAGAAACATTTTTCCCTACTTCTTCTCCATTATTACTTTTCTTTTTATGATTTACAGCAATTAAATGTAATTGTGATGCTGGAAATTTCTCTTGATCTAGTATTTTTAATAAACGAGGAACTTCTCGGCGAGAATCTGGACACCAAGTTCCTAAGAAAATTTCTATTGAATAATCTTTTAAATTCTCAATTCCTACTAATTTATTTTGTTCTATTTCGTAAGAGTTATATTCATCATCGAACCATTTTTTGAATTCTGGATCCTCTAAAGCTTTGCGATCAAACTCACCAATAAGGATGTTTTTTCCGTTTTCTACCACTTTTGTGTTATGAGCTACTTTTTGTTGAGCACAATTAAAAAATGAGAAACTGAATGCCAAAAAGATTGTAAATAGATATATTTTTTTCATCGTAAAATATAGTTTTTATAGTTGTCTTAATGTGTTTAATTTATTATTTGTCCGTTGATTACTTTTATAGAACCAACTTCAAAAGTTGCTATTTGATTAAGCGTTGGATAAAATGAATTTTCTGCTTTATAAATTTGATTATTGGCATCTAATTCCAAATGACCTACAAATTTTCTTAAATCCCCAATTTCTATAATTTTAGCG
>DJDD01000083.1:0-2187 GCA_002430925.1 Flavobacteriales bacterium UBA5933 | reverse complement strand
TCTATAATTTTAGCGATTTGTTCTACTTTGTTTGATTTATCATTATAAATATCCTCAAAATAAATTCCTAAATCAACATGAGAAGATTTTTCTCCATTTTGTATTTGTACGTTATGTAAAATAACATCTAAAAAACGTTGTCCATTTTGTGGAATTGATAAATACTTATCAAATGCAAACTCGTTTTGTTTAGCCACAGAAAACAAACCAGAAATAATTGCTAAAGCATTGTATTTTCTTGTTTCATTTCTCTGATAATCATTCGGATAATGACCTGCTTCGAATAATACACATGGATAACCCATTTTAGTGAAGTTATCTCCAGTAGACATTGGGTAAAATTCTGATGTATAACGACCTACTTTTCCTGGAATTACTTTTTGTAAATCGGTATTAATAGCCTGAATAATTCCCATTGTTTTTTCGCGTATATCATTCACATCTTCTTCAAGATTATATGATGGTGCTAAAAAAGATAATGTTGCAGGTTCTTCTGTAGTACCAACATTAAAAATTGTACGCTGATCGTGTAAGTTGAATAATGTGCTGTAATTACCTTTTTCAACTTGCTTTAATAAGATATGAATCTCTGTAGATTCTTTTGCTAAAAAATCTCTGTTAATATCAATTCCAATTGCATTTCTTCTTGTATTCACGTTTGCTCCATCAGGATTTAACATCGGAATAAAATCAATTGTTAATTGAGATAAAATGTTTTGTGCAGTTTCAGAATTCTGTTCAAAGAAATTAATTACATCAAACATAGCACGAGTTCCCGAAGATTCGTTTCCATGCATTTGCGACCAAATTAAAATTCTTTTTTCTCCAGTTCCAAAAGACAATTTATAAATAGAATTACCTAAAAAAGATGATCCTATTTGTTCTTTTTCAGTATTTTTCGTAGAGAAATAACGTAATAAACCATCATAATTCAACCATTTTTCATCAAAACCTTCTTGTCTAAAAGTTGAATATTTTTTTTCTAAAAGTTGAATATCAAACATTATACAATAGATTTTTTAAATGTTTTACGTCTTTTATGATTTACAGGATCATAAGATTTCCAAAGAACCTGTATATTTTCGTTATCCTCTAATTCTGGGTTTGTTTCAAGGAATTTAATTCCATTACGTTTGAAAGTATCAAACATTGCATTAAAAATAAGAGCCGTAACTCCTTTCCCTTGGTATTTTGGATCAATACCAATTAAGTAAAATTGTGCAGAATCATTCTTTTTACTTGCGCGTAAAAGTTGCCACCAACCAAAAGGCAGTAATTTCCCTTTCGCTTTTTGCATGGCTTTAGAATAAGAAGGCATTGTTATCGCAAACGAAACCATTTTATTATTTTCATCAACAATACAGTTTACATAATCTGGATTGATAAATGGAATATATTTCTTTTTATAATATTCTATCTGATAATCCACAATTGGAACATAAGTATCTAATTCGCTATATGTTTTATCCAACAAATCGAACATATCCTCTACGTAGGGAATTATTTCAGAAGTTTTAGTAAACTTTAGTTCTCTTAGCTTATAACGTTCTCTAACTATTTTATTGAATTTGGTAACTTTTTCTGGTAATTCATTTGGTACATTCAATTCAAATTCTACCCACTCATTAGCCTTCTCAAAACCTAATTTCTCTAAATGCTCAGGATAATATGGATCGTTATACAAACCAACCATTGTAGCTAATTTATCAAATCCTTTAGTTAACATTCCTGCTTTTTCTAAATTAGAAAAACCTACAGGACCTTCTATATATTCTAAATTATTTTCTTTACCTATCGCTTCTACTTTAGCCAATAAAGCTTTCGTAACTTCGATATCATCAATCATATCAAACCAACCAAAACGCATTTTCTTTTTGTGTTGTTTATTTACCTCTTGCCAATTGATAATCGCTGCAACTCTTCCTACAACTTTATTATCTTTTTCAGCAATAAAATAATGCGCTTCTGCGTCTTTAAAAACAGGGTTTTTAGAAACATCTAACGTTTCCTTTTCCTCATTAATAAAAGGCGGAACATAATTCTTATTATCCTTATATAGATCCATCGGAAACTTTATGAAAGCCTCCAAATCATGTTTTGATTGTACTTTTTTAATACGAATACTCATAGCCCACAAATGTAGTAAGTTTTCTATTTTTATGAATAAAGATTAAATCAAAATCTCAA
>DJDD01000008.1 GCA_002430925.1 Flavobacteriales bacterium UBA5933 | reverse complement strand
TGAGACAGCCTCTTTTTTTATCTCTCTTTTTTATAATTTGGCAAACCCTACGGGACACGCTTTTCATTGCAATCTTTACTCATCGCAAAGGATTTCCATTGCAATCGTTTTTGCATTATATCAGTTTTATCATAAAATAAAATTTTCTTAACAAGATAATTTTATTTCTTTCAATACTTCAGGTAAAACTGTATTAGGAAATACTTCTTTTGCTTCTAATAAAAGAGGTTTATAATCATGATAACGATTAGAAAAATGACCTAAAATTAATTTCTTAGCATTTGCTTCCTTAGCAATCAAAGCTGCTTCCTTAGCAGTTGAATGTCCTGTGTATACAGCTAAATCTTTCAGCTCATGTAAAAAAGTAGATTCATGGTATAATAAATCCACATTTTTTATAATAGGAACAATATCTGGTTTGTATTTTGTATCCGAACAAAAAGCATAACTCAAAGATTTAGGCGCATCAAACGTTAGATAATTATTCGGAATAATTTCTCCAGAATTTAAAATAAAATCCTTTCCATTTTTTAAATTTTGGTAATCACAAACTTCAATTTCAGAAAATTCCTCAATGCTATCCATATTTAATTTTCTAGACTTTGGTTTCTCTCTAAAAAGATAGCCATTTGCATAAATACGATGATTCAAAGGAATAGAAAATACTTCAACTTTTTCATCTTCAAAAACCAATACCGATTCTTTTGTGTGTAATTCATTAAAAATAAGTTCAAAAGAATTATTAGACTCTGTTAGTCTTAATTGCGTTGTTATAAATTCTTTTATTCCTTTTGGCCCATGAATAGTTAATGGAGTATCTCTTCCTAATAGTTGAAAAGTAGATATTAATCCAATTAACCCAAAAACATGATCGCCATGAAGGTGAGAAATAAAAATATTATTTATTCTATTAAATTTTGCTTTTGCTTTTCGTAATTGTACCTGTGTTCCTTCTCCACAATCAATTAAAAAATGTCTTTCAGCAATATTTAATAATTGTGCAGTAGGGTGTGTGTAGGCAGTAGGTAATGCCGAATTAAATCCTAGTATAGTTAATTGTAAACTCAAATTGTTTTTAGCTTTATTAAAAATTCATTTAGCTTTTCTACAGCTTTTCCTCTGTGACTTATTTTGTTTTTTTCTTCTGCTGTCATTTGTGCAAAAGATTTGGAAAAACCATTTGGAATAAAAATAGGATCGTATCCAAAACCATTCTCTCCTAATATTTCTGTAGAGATAGTTCCATTCACACGACCTTCGAAAAAATATTCCTTGTTATCCAAAATTAAGCAGAAAATCGATATAAAATACGCTTTTCTATTAGTTTTGTCCTTTAATTCTTTTAAAGCTTTTGCAATATTATCTTTATCTTCTCCAGTTCCGGCATATCGATGCGAGTAAACTCCTGGCGCTCCATCCAAAGCTTCAATCACTAATCCAGAATCATCAGCAAAAATATTTTTTCCTGTTTTATCAGCAATTGTTTTAGCTTTTAATAATGCATTTTCCTCAAATGTTTCTCCTGTTTCTTCAATTTCATCAAGAAAATTAATATCTCTTAAAGATTTCATTGATAAATAAGAAGGTAACATTTTACTAACTTCTTTTACTTTATTATTATTGTGTGTTGCAAAAATAAGTTCCATTTTATAATTAATTATTTTTTGTGTTTTTATAAAGTGTAAATAGGGATAATATGCCAAATAGAGTCAGTGCTAACATTAAAATATGATTGCTACTATGAAAAATTTCTCCTTCCATATCGCCATATACTAACATTAAAATATAAGAAAGAGTATTATTAAGAAAATGTAGAAGCATAGTTAAAAATAGAGACTTTGTTCTGTAATAGATAAAGCCAAATATCATCCCTAATATTCCAGCGCCTATAAATTGCCAAGGATTCATGTGAGCTAAACCAAATATTAAACCACTTACAAAAATTGCAATTACTGGTTTTACTTTATGGTTAAGCATTCCTTTTAGTATAATTCCTCTAAAAATTATTTCTTCGAAAATAGGTGCAAGAATACAGATTGTAATAAAACCTGCAATCTTGTAATTCAACATTATGTTGAATGTTTTTTCGAAACTTTTATATAGTTCTTCCAACAATCCATCTGTAGGGATTAAACCAGTGCATAATTCAGCTAACGGTAGAAAAAAGAACCAACAGCATACAGCTAAAATTAGCTGAATAGCGGAAAAATGAGTTTTTATTGCTTCAAGAATTATTGAAATTTTTGTTTTTGTTAGAGCTAGTAAAAGACAAATGGCAGAAACAGTACCAATTAAAAAACTAAGAGGTAACAATACATGGTTTAATTGTTTATAGAATAATGTTGGTATAGCTACAATTCCTCCAAAAAATTGCCAAGTAACAATAGCAATAAAACTATAATAAAATGCTTTTCCGATAGAAAAATCTAAAGCAACTTTTATTTTGTTTTTTTCATTATTCATGATGATATGGTTTACCTTGCAATATACTAAAACCTCGATAAATTTGCTCAGTCAAAAACAAACGAACCATTTGGTGAGTAAACGTCATATTAGAAAGTGACATTTTTTTATTTCCTCTGTTATATACTGATTCATCAAAACCATATGGGCCTCCTATAACAAAAACAACATTTTTTACAGATTGATTCATATAATTTTGTATATCATCAGCAAATTGTTTAGATGTAGGTTGTTTACCTTTTTCATCTAAAATAATTACAAAATCTGTGTTTACAATTTTTCCTAAAATTTGTTCAGCTTCTTTTTGTTTCTGTTGAATTTCGGATAAATTTTTACGATTTTTTATGTCTGGAATCTCAATTCTTTGATAATTTATGTGAGAAGGTAATCGATTTTCATATTTTTGTAAAAGCAGTTCAATCGCTTTTTCATCGGTTTTACCAATACAAATAGTTGTTATATTCATTAAAACAAATTAATTTAAGGCAAAAATATGCGCATTCTTCAAGAAATTAAAACATACACAGGAATAAATTATTTTCGAGAATGGTCGAGAACAAAAATGATGAACAAAAAAACGGGTATTTCTGTTTATGATTTTTTGAAAGTTTTTTGGATTAGAGTGATGAAAGGTAATTTCCCATTGCGTTCTGCAGCTATTTCATGGATACTATTTTTTAGTATGTTTCCATTTCTTCTTTTTTTATTTAGTGTGCTACCTCATTTATACCATTATCATGAAATAAAAAAATTATTGTTTACTCAATTTTTGCCACAATTATTACCTAGTCATGTTAGTAATGAGGTGATTTCTTATATTGATAGTACAACACAATTACAAGGTAAAAAAAAAGTCAATTATTTTATGATTTTAGTAACTGTTTTCATGTCATCAAATGGTATCCAAGGCATTATAAATGGTTTTAATACTTCTTATCAGGATGTGTATGTTAAACGTAAAAATTTTAAATCAAGATTATTATCAATCGTTCTAACCTTGTTTTTTACAATTTTCATAGTTTTACAGGTGTTTTTAACGTATTCAACTTTTGTGATATGGAAGTATTTAACTCATATTCCGTTTTTGACTAAACTAAGCGAATTTTCATATTTAATCAATTATATTACTGTATTTATATTTTATTTTGTCTCTACTTATATGTTGTATTATTTTGGTCCAAATCATAAAAAAACACGTAGTACAGTTTTACCAGGAGCAGTTTTGACATCTGTTTTATTTTTATTGACAGTTATAGGTTTTAATACCTACTTAAGCTATTTTACCAATATAAATCTACTTTACGGCTCATTGGGTTTAGTTATGATTATGATGATATTTGTTTATATTAATGTTATTCTGATGTTGATTGGTTATGAACTGAATATGTCTATAAATTATACAAAATATTACGAAGATGTCAATCATATAGATAATAGTCGTTATATTAAACTAGATAAAAAATAAAGTAGGAGCATTTTATATAAAATGCTGTTTTTTTTGAATTTTGTAAAATATAATAATGAAAAGATTTGAAAATAAAACAATTTTAATAACTGGAGGTACAAGCGGTATAGGTTTAGCTGGAGCAAAACGTTTATTAGAAGAAGGTGCTAAGGTTATTATTACGGGAAGAACAGAAAGTCATTTATTTGAAGCGAAAGAGCAATTAGGGAATGATGTTATAATAATTAATAATGACGTAGAAAAAGAAGATTTTTTGAATGATCTTTTATCTGTAATTAAAAAAGTAGGAAAAATAGATGGACTTTGGTTAAATGCAGCTTTTGCTGCAGGAGGTAATATAGATGTACTTGACAAAAAATCTATTGATAAAATGTTTCATGTTAATGTTGTAGCGCCTATGTTACAAATGGGAGCTTTATCTCCTTATATAAATAATGGAGGATCTGTTGTTGTAACATCTTCTAGTGCAGTATATGAAGGTCAACCGTCCATCTCTTTGTATTCTGCTACTAAAGCAGCGATATCTGCTGCCTCAAAATCTTGGGCTTCAGAGCTAGCACCTAGAGGAATTAGAGTAAATTCTATTGTTCCTGGTCCGATAAAAAGTAATCTTAGATCAACTCTTCCTGATGATTTACGTCAACAATTTGAAGAAGATTTAGCGAAAACTCTTCTATTAAAAAGGATAGGAGAACCTGAGGAGGCTGCTTCAGTAGCATTATTTTTATTGTCAAATGAATCTTCTTATGTTACAGGAAGTGAGTATTTAGTTGATGGAGGTTTACTTTTTAGGTAATATATTATTAAAATAATTCTTAGAAATATTAAAAAAGTCATACATTTACAATACAGCTTAATTGATTAAAAAAAATATTTTTTTTTCATTAAAAATTAAGGATAATTAATTTAAAATCTGTGA
>DJDD01000114.1 GCA_002430925.1 Flavobacteriales bacterium UBA5933 | reverse complement strand
AAACTTACAGTAAAAGGAAAAATACATGCAGAAGAAGTTATTGTTGACCTTAATGTTCCTGCTGATTATGTCTTTCAAAAATATTATACTGGTAAATCAGACTTAAAAGCTGATTATGTGTTTCCAAAACTAAATGAGATAGAAAGTTTTGTAAAAGAAAATAACCATTTACCTGATATGCCTTCTGCAAAAGAAATTCAAGAAAACGGACTAAAAATTGGCGAAATGAACAATTTACTTCTACAAAAAATTGAAGAATTAACTCTATTATTAATTGAACAAAATAAAATTAATCAAGAACAACAAGAACAATTAATAATTCTAAAACAAGAAGTTAATCAATTAAAACAAAAATAATATGAAAAAAAATCTATTTTTTATAGCTCTTTTATTAGGGGCTTCAGTTTTAACATTTGGACAATCTAATACTTTTCCTCCTTCTGGCAATGTTGGGATTGGTACTCAAAATCCACAAGCAAAATTAGAAATTTATGGAGGTGGTGATTTATTATTAAAAGCATCAGAATTAAAAACAAAAGACGCAGGAGATATAATTTTTCAACAAAATACAGGAAAACAAATTGGTAGAATTTGGTCAATGGAAGAAGGTGGATTAAATTTTTCTGGTGATGATAATAATCCAAAAATGAATCTAACAAACGATGGAAGATTTGGTATAGGAGTATATCCTCAAGAAAATGTCAAATTAGATGTAGATGGTGATATTTCAGCTAGAGGATATTCTAGTATTGGTTTTAATACTTATGATGTATTTGATTATAAAAATCAAAAAGTTGCTAATTACGGTTTAACAAGAGTTGGTAATGAAGTATCCGTATCTGGTTGGTCTGGATTGAGTTTTGCTACTGGAGCTGGAGCAAAAATGTTTTTAGATAATTGGGGTAGATTAGGTATTGGCACAAAAAATCCTAATGAGAAACTTACAGTAAAAGGAAAAATACATGCAGAAGAAGTTATTGTTGACCTTAATGTTCCTGCTGATTATGTCTTTCAAAAATATTATACTGGTAAATCAGACTTAAAAGCTGATTATGTTTTCCCAAAACTAAATGAGATAGAAACTTTTGTAAAAGAAAATAACCATTTACCTGATATGCCTTCTGCTAAAGAAATTCAAGAAAACGGACTAAAAGTTGGGGAAATGAACAATTTACTTCTACAAAAAATAGAAGAATTAACTCTTTATATCATCCAACAGGAAAAAGAAATTAACAAAATGAAACAAGACATTAAATTATTAAAAAATGAATAAACCTTTACTCAGTCTATTTTCTTTTTTTTCTATCATTACTCTCCATGCACAAAAAATAACATGGGAAAAATCAATTGGTGGAGAAAAAGCAGAATACTTATACAATGCAATTCCAACTCCTGATTATGGTTTTCTTATTCTAGGTAGTTCTGCTTCTGATGCTACTGGTGATATTCAGAAAAAAAATCAAGGAAGCTTAGATTATTTCATTTGGAAAATGGATGAATCTGGAAAACAAGAATGGCAAAATTCTTTTGGTGGGAATGGAACCGACTTTCTATATGCTGCAAAACCAACAACAGATGGTGGTTATGTTTTAGCTGGCGCATCTACTTCTACCAAATCTGGAGACAAAGAATCCGAAAATCAAGGTGCGGAAGATATTTGGATTATTAAAATTGATGCGAACGGACAAGCTCAATGGCAACAAACTTTTGGAGGGAATGGAAACGATATTCCTACTGATATTCTTGCAACAGAAGATGGAGGTTATTTAATTGCTGCAAATTCTAATTCTATTATATCTGATTTAAAAACAAGTGAAAATTTCGGAGGAAATGATTATTACATTATCAAATTAGATAAAAATGGAAAACTTCTTTGGGAAAAAACTTATGGAGGTCAGTACAATGATAAATTGAAAACTGTAAAAGAAACTAAAGATGGTTTTCTATTGATAGGAAATTCTAATTCGCCTGCGAGTGGAAATAAAACAATCGATCAGAATGAGAATAAAACATGGATTGTTAGTATTGATAAAAAAGGAGAAATCATTTCTGAGAGTAATTTGAATCTGAATAATGAAAATTACTTGATTTCATTTCAAGAAGAAAAAAATAATTATCTCTTTGCCATTAATGAAAAGAATGGAGAAAATGTAAGCTCAAAATTAATAAAAACAGATTTTAATCTTAATCCGCTCAATACTGTTGACTTGGATGTTGATTCTAATTTATCAATAACAGAAATAAAATCTACTAATGATAACTATCTGCTTACAGCAAATAAAATATCTACTTTAAAAGAATTAAAATCAAGTAATGGTTCTGTAGAAAGTTATTATATCACACAATCTTTTGACCAAAGAGGAACAAAAGTATGGGAAAAGAAATTTGGTGAAAAAGGATTCAATTATTTAGAAAAAGCAATTACAACACGAGATGGTTCTATAATTCTATTTGGAAACTCTACACAACAAGCAAAAGGGAATAAAGGACAATCAGATTTTTATTTAGTAAAATTAGGTAAAGAAAATGATGATATACAACGAGTTTCTATAGAAGCTTATCCTAATCCTACAAACGATATTGTAAATATTTTGATTAACAAAGAATTTAAAAACGCTTCTATAGAAGTTTACAATCTTACTGGTCAACATTTACAATCCAAAGATGTTAAATACCATTCTACTCCTATTTCTTTAGGCAGTTATCCTGGTGGTATTTATGTCCTAAAAATTAAAACTGATAATCAATCTGAATCTATTAAAATCATTAAAAAGTAACTTATGAAGAAAATTATATTATTTTTATTACTATCAATTAATTCTTTTAGTCAATCTTCCGTAGGACAAAATAATTATAATAGTAATATAGATTTATATCCTAAATCTCCAGAAGCATATGCTTTTTCAAAATTTGTCGATATTCCAGCAGGAAGTAATACCGGAGTAGCAAATTTTAATATACCTATATATACAATTAAAGTTGATGATTTAACAATTCCTATACAGTTCGATTATTCTACAGCAGGTATAAAAGTAGATGAAATATCATCTAGAGTTGGTTTAGGTTGGAGTCTTAACGCAGGACCTTCGTTATCCGTTCAAGTTATAGGAACTAAAGACTCTAATACTAGAAAGGTTTTTAACCCTGAGAGTTTTCATCCAAATGATGCTGAAAGTGCTAATAATCCTTCTTATGAACAAGCTGTTAATATTGTAGGAAATGATCAACAACCACCTGAAGATTATAAACCAGATATTTATTCTTATAGTTTAGGAAATTATTCAGGAAAATTTATTATTGATTCTCAAAATTCTTTAGGAATTCCAATACCATATTATCCAATTAAAATAAAAAAAGATAATGGGTTAATTACAATTCTGGATGATCAAGGAAATGAATATTCTTTTTTTAATGAAGCTTCTGGGTATAGTTATAATACATGTGCTTCTTTTGTATCAAATGCCGAAAATTCAACTTATGTATTAAAACATATAAAAACAAAGAACAATAAAAATATTAAATACGAATATGATTATACTTCAAAGACAATTTATGCTACAGGGTTTTCTGAACAAAAAAAAATAGATGAAATAAAGGCAGTTAGTTATTATGGAGATAATTTTAATGGTCAGGGACCTGATTTATCTCCTTTTTGTTTATTTTACACAAATTCAAGAGAACCTGTTTTAAGGAGAATTAAATTTGATGAAAATATAATAGAATTTAATTATAATAATAAGAGAGAAGATTTACCTGGAGAAGTTTTTTTAGAGCAAATTTTAGTAAAAGATAATAATAATAAATTAATTAAAAATTTTAAACTTAATCAAAAACCAACATATTTTACGTCTGCTTCCCTTGATATTAATTCAGATTTGAAAAGACAAATGGAATTAATTAATTCTAATTTATTAAAAGGTATTGATAAGCGATTAAAGTTAGAAGAAGTTGTTGAAATACTTTCTAATCAAAAATATAAATTAGAATATTATGATGATAAACCTTTAATTAATCGTTTTTCATTTGCTCAAGATTTTTGGGGAGTTTATAATGGTATTAAAAATCAACAAACATCAATACCAATTACTTTTATTTCTAATTTTTCGAATAAAAAATCAAAATATGGAGGGGCTAATAAATCATCTAATTTTGAATTCGGAGTTATAGGCAATTTAAAGAAGATTAACTATCCATCAGGAGGTAATTTAACCATTGATTATGAGCCAGATCAATATTTTGTAGATAATCAAACTATATTTTCTGATACTGAGTTTCAAACTTTTTATAATACGCGAATGCAAAATGAATATGTTGATTTTTCTGTAGGTAATTTTGAAATATATGATTTAAAATTAAATTTCACAGGAGATAATGATGATGGTACAGGTATAGCAAAAATAGGTAATTGTTATTTATCTATTGTAGATAAAGCAACAAATAAGAACCTTATAAAAACTCCTTATAATTATTTTTCTGGAGATGCCTCATATGCAATAGGAGATATTAAAGGAAAAAATCTCAGAATGTCTATAATAAAAGGTTATGATATGGAAAATGAGAAAAATATAGAATGTGATGCAGCATTCTCTTGGACTGAAGAAAATAATAAAAGTTCTATTATTCCAGAGCATAATGAAAAAATAGGTACCATTAGAATAAAAAGTATTTTATTGGATGATAAAAATGAAAATAAAATTTCAAGAGAATATAAATATACAGAATCAGAATCTGATAAAGGTAGTGGCGTTTTATATGGAGAAAATGAATTTAGAACTTTTTATACTAGACTTTTTACAAAAGGTAATAGTCAAACTGCAGGAAAACAAATAATAATAACAAATAATCCTGGTTGGCAAATAAATACAATTAATGGGAAATCTGTTATTTATAGAAATGTAACTGAAATTTATAAAAATTTAAAAAATCCAAAAGATAATTTCACAAAAACAACTTTATTTAATAATAAAGGTTGTAAAACTTCTTTTAATGGATATGATGCTTTAAATTTTATTTATCCTATATGTAATGAGGCTTTTTTACAAGGAAAAATAGAACATGAAACTTATAAAAATAGTATAGGAAATATTGTTAAAGAAGTAAAATATGATTACAAAGAAAATTATCATTTTAATCAATTATCATCTAGTTATTTACCTTTTTCTGCAGGAATAGAATATGGGGTAGATATTGTAAAAAAGCAAGATGAATATGGATTTGTTTTAGCTAAATTTGATTATACATTATTTTCTATTAATAATTCTTGGATACAAAATACTAAAACAACTACAACAGATTACTTATCAAATGGGAAAACAATTATTACATCTGAAAATAACTATTCTCCCACATATAATCATTCTTATCCTTCAAGTAATGTAACAACTAACAGCAAAGGCGAAACATTAACAATAGAATACCAATATCCACCAGATTGGAAAGATAATCCTATAGCCCAAAGATTAACTGCTGAAAATAGAATTGCTGAACCTTTAACTGTTGTACAAAAAAATGGTTCAAATAATGTGATTTCGGCTATTTATAATGAATATAATGATTTTAGCGGAATACTTCAAAAATCTCGTGTATTTCAGAAAAAAGGTAATGATAAATTTGCAGAAGGAGATGATGTAATTACTTATAACAGTTATGATAATAAAGGTAATATTACTCAATATACACCAAAAAATGGGATTCCTGTATCAATTATTTGGGGATACAATGGGCAATATCCTATAGCAAAGATAGAAGGTGTTAGCTATACTGATATTTCTTCTTTTGTAACAACTTTAGAAAATGCAAGTAATGGAGGAACTCTAACAAAAGATTCATTTACTAATTTACGTAATGCATTGCCAAAAGCTATGATTACAACTTATATTTATCAACCACTTGTTGGTGTTACAAGTATTACAGGACCCAATGGACAAACGGAGTTTTATAAGTATGATGATGCAGGTCGTTTACAAGAAATTAAAAACGATAAAGGAGAAGTTTTAAAAACATTTGAGTATAACTATAAAAACTAATCGATGAAAAAATTTTATATCTTATTTTTTATTCACTTTGTGACTTATAGTTTTGCACAAAAAGTACTGAATAAACCTATTACAACAACAACCAGAGTTACAGATAAAAATTCTATTACTATGCAACCCGGATTTAGTTTTAGTGCTAATTCTTCGATATCTTTTAGAGCTTATATAGAAGGAAGTCCAGCACCTCAACCAACTCCTGATCCAACTCCACCAGAAACTAATCCAGGAAATCAAAATGATATAGCAAATGAAAACTATATTCGAACATTAGAATGTTTAAAAGAAGATTGTTCAAAAAAGAAAGAAGCTGTTGTTTATTTTGATGGATTAGGAAGAGAAAAACAAGCTTTGCAAGTTGCAGCCTCTCCAACAGGAAAAACGATTGTAACTCCTTTTGAATATGATGGATTTGGTAGACAAGCAAAAGAATTTTTACCTTTTCCTATAGCTTCCTCAGACAATAAAATAAGTTCCGTAACTGATGGCTCTTCATTTTATTCTACTTTAACTGGAGATACTACACCTTATTCAGAAAAAACATTTGAAGATTCTCCTTTAAATCGTGTTCTTTTTCAGGCTGCTCCTGGTGAAACATGGAAAAAAGGAGCTGACCATGAAATTGGCTTTTCTTATGAAACAAATACAAATGGAGAAGTACTTCGTTTTGATGTTTCTCTTGATACTAATTACGTTCCTACATTAGTGGAGAATGGTAACTATTCTACAGGAACACTTTATAAAACAGTAACAACTGATGAAAATAAACAAGCTATACAGGAATTTAAGGATAAAGAAGGAAGAGTTATTTTAAAAAGAATTAATATACTAAAGAAAGGTGAACTAAATTCTTCAGGGAATCATGATACCTATTATGTGTATGATATATATGGAAATCTTACCTACGTTCTTCCTCCAAAACTAATAGAAGTAAAAGATTACAAAAATAATTTAGATGAATTAGGTTATCAGTACCAATATGATGAAAAGAATAGATTGGTAGAAAAACAACTTCCTGGTAAAGGAAGAGAATATATAGTTTATGATAAGCAAGATCGTTTGGTAGGAACACAAGATGCATTAATGAAAGCTGAAAACAAATGGCTTTTTACCAAATATGATAAATTTGGACGCATTGCTATTACTGGCATTGAAGGGACTTCAATAAAAAGAACCGATTTACAATCTTATATAAATACATTAGGTGATAATAATGTAAGTAGAGATTCCAATGGTTATAAACATGATAATATAACTATCTATTACACAACTAATGGATATGGAGCAAGTAATCATGTTTTAACTGTTAATTATTACGATGATTACCCTGCTACAGCATCTAAATCGACAGAAAAGAATATTGCAAGTGGAAAATCATTAAATGGCTTACCTACTCATTCTATCGTTCGAGAAATAGATACTTGGAATTTCATGTATTCAACAACATTTTATGATGATAAATACTTACGTCCTGTACAAACTTATTCTACAAACGTCTTAGGAGGATATACTCAAATAAATTCAACACTTGATTTTAGAGGGAAAGTTCTTACTACTGTTACTAAACATAAACGTACATCTTCTGATGAAGAAATTACAGTAAAAGAAACGTTTGATTATTATGAAAATGAGTTATTAAAAACACATACACATCAAGTAAACAATAATCCTGTTGAGTATTTAGTACAAAACTCTTATAATGAAATTAATCAATTAGTAAATAAAAAAGTAGGAAATGATAATCCTTCAACTCCATTACAAAATGTAGATTACAAATACAATATTCGTGGTTGGATGACGGATATAAATGATGTTGATAAAAACAATAGCTTATTTTCTTTTAAAATAGGTTATGATAAAGTAAGTAATTCACTAAATAAATATTATAACGGAAATATAGCTGAAACGATATGGAGAACAAATAGTAACAATGATGTAAAAACTTACACGTATGATTATGATGGATTAAATCGTTTAATGAATGCTAATTTTATTAATGTCACTAAAAACAAATCAAATATTTATTCTTACGATTATACCTATGATGAAAAAATAAAAGGGTATGACCATAATGGAAACATTTTAGGAATTGATAGAAATGGAGATAAGGATGATAAATTAAATCCTATTGATGATTTATCTTATGGTTATAAAGCCAATTCAAATAAATTATTAAGTGTTACTGATGCTTTAGCAGAAAAAAAAGGTTTTGATGATGGAAACAAAACGGGAGATGATTATGCTTATGATGCAAATGGAAATCTTACAAAAGATTTAAACAAAGGTATTTCTCTAATAAAATATAATTACCTAAATTTACCTACAGAAGTTCTTTGGAACGCATCAAGAAAAATTAATTATAGTTATGATGCAAGTGGTGTAAAGCTGAGAAAAACTGTAACTGATGGTTCTACTATTACAACAACAGATTATGTTAATGGTTTCCAATATGTAAAAAAAGGAAATAGTGAGCCTGTCGAACTACAATTTTTCCCAACAGCAGAAGGATATGTGAATGTAACTAATAATAACTTTAATTATGTTTACAATTATACCGATCATTTAGGAAATGTACGTTTGAGTTATAGGAAATCTTTTGAAGAAGCATGTACTAATGATTCATTTAATAATGGTACAGGTTCAGGAAATTCAGGTATTATAAAACCTTGTTTACCTTCTTTACTTGAAGATTCAATAAAAATTACAATAGTAGAAGAAAACAACTATTATCCTTTTGGATTAAAACATAATGGGTATACACCAAATATTATTGGTAATAAAAATTATAATTACAAGTATAACGGTAAAGAGTTACAAACAGATTTAGATATTAATCTTTACGATTACGGTGCTCGTAATTACGACCCTGCTATTGGGAGATGGTTTAATATTGATCCGTTGGCGGAGAAAATGAGACGTCATTC
>DJDD01000041.1 GCA_002430925.1 Flavobacteriales bacterium UBA5933 | reverse complement strand
ATTGACGAATTTTAATTCCAAATGTAAAATGGGTAAAAACTCTATATATTTTTTACTATCCAATAATCTCTAGACAAACCAACATCATTTCTATTCACTTCTATTTCATCACAAAAGTTAAGAAATTGTTCGTCTAATGTTTTATCTATTTTGGGTGTAGAACCAAATAATTGTGTAAGAATTGGATTTGTTTCATGCTCCATTAATTTGCCTGAAAAATTCTCAATCAAATAGTTTTTATAACCTATAAAAGTACTTGGTACAAAAACCAACACATCATCTATATCAATAACTAAAAAAGTTTTTGATTTTTTAATTAGCTGAATCGTCTTTTTTCTTTCCTGTTCAGAATTCATCTCCAATCCTTCTAAAAAAGACTCAACATTGTCAAAAACTTCCTCTTTATCCTGAACAAAATTCATTTTATTATTTTTTGCAAATCTATAAAAATTTTAGTCTTCTTTCAGCAAAACTTCTACCTCAAGGTATTCATGATAATTCTTCACAAAATCTCTCTCAAAATCAATTCCTTCCAGGTTTATTTGAACATTTTTCTTATCAACATCTATAAAATCTAAAACGGTATGCACATTGTATTTTTCTATATTTTCGTAATTAGGGTACAATGTAATTTGTTTTAGTGTCAGCGCATGAATAAAACAAGTTATTCCATTAAAATTAATTCCAACATCTATAAAAGTTTTATAAAATGAAATCAAATTTGTTTTCAATTGCAAATTATAATTAAAACTTCTTAGTTTAAAATTCTTCAACACCAATCTATTGGTTGTTTTCAGAACAATTTCTTCCGTAATTAGTATATTTTTACTCAATAATTCTAAAACCTGTTTATCCTCCACTAATTGGTACAGAATATTAAGGTATCTTTTGGCTTCATCAAAATTAAATAACTCTATATGCACCAAAACAGAAAGAAAAAGAAACCTTTTATTCGTCGGGAAAATAATTTCTATTTCCTTCAAATACTTCAACGCTTCTTCAAACTTCAATTTATGAATATAATATTCGGCAATGTAAAAATTGGCAGCAAATAAATAATAATCCTCTTTCTTTGCTTCCAAAAGATAAAGAATAGATTCTTCATTAAAGTTAAGGTTTCTTTGAACAACACCTTTCAAAAAAAGAGCTTTTTTATCTTTAGGAAATTCGTGCAATAATTGGTTAAGTAAATCCTGAGCCTTAATTAATTGCTGAATAGGATTGTGAATAAACGAAAACTTTTTCCATATTAAATAGTCATTTTCATTCACTTCATCATCAAGAATCAAGAAAAAAATGTCATTAAATAGTTGATTGTAATCCACAGTTTAGGTTTTATTTACGATAAAATTACTCATTTTTTCGAAGTCTACAAAAGTTGTATCACGAATTATCTTTGTCTAACTACTTTTAAAGGTTGGGCGTTCCCTTCGGTCGGCCTTTTCATTGCAATCTTTTTCTGAGGAAAAAGGATTTCCATTGCAATGCCTAACGCAAATTCGCAAAAACGATTGAAGTGGAAATCCTTTTCTAATTGGATGCATTTCAAGATTTATTCTATCACCAATTAGAAAAGATTGGGAACGAAAAAGCGTGGCCTGAAAGGTTTGCCCAAAAAAAATATTCATATAATCGGTTTATCTTTGTAAAAAATTAGAAAATGACATTAGCTGAATTAAAACAAATTTTTATTTCAAAACTCGAAAAATGTTATGATAAGAACGAAATAGAACAATTATTTTTAATCTATATAGAAGATAAATTAAACTTAACTTTCAATCCTTCTTTTGTGATAGAAAATGAAGAAAATATTGAAAAAGACATTCTTTTATTACAAGAATACAAACCCATACAGCATATTACAGGAAAGGCTTTCTTTTATGATGATTTTTTTAAGGTGAGCCAACATACATTAATCCCTAGACCAGAAACGGAGGAATTAATTGAATTAATCAGAAATAATCATTCAGAAAACGATACATTGTCAATTATAGATTTGGGTACAGGAAGTGGTTGTATTCCTATTTCCTTGAAAAAAATATTTCGTAATGCTAATGTTGCTGCGCTAGATATTTCTAACGAAGCTTTGCAAATAGCTAAAGAAAATGCTAAAAATATTGTAAATAATGAAATTACATTTTACGAAAATGACTTATTAAAAGATATTAATTTGGCTGAAAAATTTGATATAATTATTTCGAATCCTCCATACATTAGGAATTTGGAAAAACAAGAAATGCATAAAAATGTTTTGGAACACGAACCTCATCTTGCACTTTTTGTTGACGACAATGATCCTCTTGTTTTCTATAAAAGAGTTATTGAATTTGCGAAAAATCATCTGAATAAAAATGGGTTTGTTTATTGCGAAATTAACCAATATTTACCTGAAGAAACCAAAGAATTATTTGATGAACACTTTCGTAATGTAGAAGTGATAAAAGATATCTCTGGAAACTATAGAATGTTAATTGCAAATTAGTTACAACGTTTAATTGAATAATAAATAATAAGTTATTACCTGTTGTGCATTTTG
>DJDD01000134.1:27513-42199 GCA_002430925.1 Flavobacteriales bacterium UBA5933 | reverse complement strand
TTTGAGACAGCCTCTTTTTATAATTTTATCAATTTTAATTTATTTTACCTTCATAAAAAATTGGAGTTCCATCTAATTTAAATCCAATTACAGTTAATTTATAATCTTTAGGCTTATCATTATTGTAATATTCAATAGTTGCTCCATCATTATCAGTATCAATATTTGTGTTCCAATATAATACATCTCTAACATCATTGTCAAGTTCAGAATAAAACATTTCGTAATCATCTAAATTAAAATATGGTAATGCTTTATTATAACCTTGTAATTGTATATAATTGGTTGTAGCCATTAAATTATCCATAGGATCAGGTTTTCTATCAGAACCTCTTTTTGTATAAATAGCAATAGCATTTCCTAATAATCCTGAGCCTTTAAATACTTTTACCATTGCAACATTATTTACATTAACAGAATTAAGATTATCTGCAGAAACATTAATTTCATCCACATAAATAGCTGCAGATGTATTTCTAATCATAGGAATACTTTCACCTGATTGTCCTTTTATCACAGTAAGCCCTGGAACTCTACCAACTAAAAAGTCTATAATATTTGAGTAAGCTTGTACAGGTTGATCTTCGTTTACAAAATCTATAATTTTTTCATTCAAACTTCTAAATCTTCCTGTTGATAATTCATCATTCAATTTTGTTGTTTTTGCTCTACTATCAGATCGAACAAGAACTTCTTTTAATTGAATTGTTTTTTTATTAATTCGTTTTGCATTATCAATTGTCGTTATTTGATCTTTGACATTTGGTAAATCTGAAGATTTAATTTCTTTTAATAAATAGTTCGTAGATGGTAATTCTGAACGGTAATTAAAATTTCTAAAAGTTGGAAACATAGAGAAAACTAAACTTTTCCCACTTCCTTGGCTTTTTTCATTTAAAAAATAATTCAACCCAATTGGTCCATAATAAAACAAGTTATCTAATATAACATTACCCTCTGAATCTGTTTCTGAAACAAAAAATTCTTTTTCAGAATCTTGAGGTTTCAAAACTATACTTAATGAAGAATTTCTTAATTCTGTTCCATTTAAATATGTTTTTCCAACATATGACAAATAATGGTTATAATAATCTGTTATTGTAGGGGATTTGCCTTCAAGTAATTCATTCCAATTAAATCTTTCCCAATTCTCTGAAATCAATAACGCATCTAATGCTTCATCACTTTCATTATTGATAAAATATTGAGCTGGATTTGATATTTTTGATTTAAAATCATTTGTTAACCATATTGATGACAATAAATTATCATTATCAGACTCTGTTCTAATTACTGAACTTAATTGTACTTGATCTTGATTATTTATTTTTATAGAATTAATTGAACGAGGGGTTTTATTTATATCTAACTCTATATCAGGTTTCGTACTTAATTTATCTTTATTTATAAAAAATAAACGATTTGCAACTACCTCATCATTTTCATTAAACACTGTAAAATTTATAACTCCATTAAATGCTTGCAATATATCTTTTGGAATTATGTTAGAAATTGACGCAACCTCTTTTACAATCTTAGCATCAAATACATGTTGATTATTAATTGTTCCAATAATTTTATAATTTAATAATTGGTGAGGTAAATTTACACCCTTTAACTGTAAAGCAATATCATCATTATTCTTAACAACCTTAAATAATAATCCACTTTTTTCTGCTTTTGGTAAATTTATAATTTGTTTATTATTTTTATCATCAACAATTTGCAATTGATATGCTTTATCAGAATCTGCTCTAAAGTGAAAAGATGATACATTTTCATCTAAATTCTTAAAAGAAACTAATTGATTAGATGGATTGTCTTTTTCAAAAACAAAACCTTCCCAATTTTTAGGCAAATCTCCATCTGATTTTAATCTTACAGCAAATTTAGTTGTTTGATTTTCAACAAAATTATGACCTTCTGGAATTACCTCGGCTTGCCATTTATTCGTATCATTTTTTACTAATTTTAATTTTGAGTTCGGATTATAAATTTTAACCTCTTTAATATACTGAAACTCTTCAGGAAAAAGCGTCATATATGGTGTATATGAACGAATAAAATATACCCCTTCAGCAACATCCTTTTTCATAGTTATTGTTCCTTCGCTTTGACCTTCAGCAATAGGAACTATTTTTCTATCTAATAAATTTTTATCTTTATCATATAATTCTACAAATAAATTTGTAGAAATTTGTGTGGGCTTATAGCCATTGAATACAAAAGCTTTAAACCAAATATTATCTCCTGCAGTATAGTTTTCGTTATCTAATAAAAGGTAAACTTTTTCTTGTGTGTATTTTTCTTCAAGAATCTTAATTGCGGAATCTAATCTTGATTGAGCATTAACAGATATAGATAAAATACAGAAGATGAAATACAAAATTCTAGAGTTCATTAATGTGTTTTTAAATAAAAAATAAATATAGTATTTTATTTTGCTCTGTATTATTTTATATTTTTTTTTCTACTCTATATTACAGAAAATAAAATATAATGATTACTTGATTAAACATTTCATATAAAGTAATATGCTTGACACTAATTTTTATATCTTAGTATTAAATTAACATTTCATGAAAAAAATAATATGTTCATTACTATTTTTAGCAATGACTTTCAGTTCAACCTTACAAGCACAGGAGAACATTACTTACCAAACTCCACCACAAGAAATTCTACAATTAGCCGATGCAGAATTACCTCCAGTAATTTCGACAGATAGAAAAGCTGAAAATAGTTTTCTATCTTATAAAAGCCGTTACAAAACAATTCAAGAACTATCAGAACCTGAATTAAAATTAGCCGGTTTAAGAATTAATCCTATAACAAATATTAATTCTAGAGAGTTATTTAGTGAAAAAATAACATTTTATGATTTAAAGACTTCTCAAGAAAAAACAATTAGTGGTTTACCTACAATTGGACGTTTTTCTAATCAATCTTGGAATAAAAATCAAACCAAATACGCTGTTACTAACACAACTGATAAAGGTGTTGAATTATGGATAATTGATGTAAAAACATTAGTAGCAAAAAAAGTTTATGAGGATAAATTAAATGCAAATTTAGGATCTCCATACAGTTGGACATCAGATAATGAAATCATCGTAAATGTAATCCCAGCTTCAAGAAAAGAATTAATCAATACAGCTAATGCTGTAGCAACAGGTCCTACTGTTTCTGTTTCGGATGGTAAAGAAGCGCAAAATAGAACATATCAAGATTTATTAAAAAATAAAAATGATGAATTTAATTTTGAACAATTAGCATTATCAGAATTAGTAAAAATAAATATTGAAACAGGAAATAAAAATAAATGGAAGGATCAAGGAATGTATACAAACATTTCTACTTCACCTGATGGAAAATATATATTAATTAACGAAATCAAAAAACCTTTCTCTTACATTGTAACTTACTATAGGTTTCCTTCTACAGAAACCGTTTATGATAGTAACGGAAAATTAATTAAAGAAGTTGATCAACAAGAATTACAAGAAGTCGTTCCAAAAGGCTTTGCATCTACAACAAAAGGAAAAAGAAACCTTTATTGGAGAGCTGATAAACCTTCTACTTTATATTGGGTACAAGCGCTAGATGAAGGTGATGCAAATAAACCAGCAGAATACAGAGATGCTGTTTATCAATTAAATGCTCCTTTTAATGGGAATAGTGAATTATTAGTAAAGGTAAAAGATAGATATCGTGGTATAATTTGGGGGAATAATGATATTGCATTAGTTCGTGATTCTTGGTATAATTCAAGAAGTGAGAGTTATTATTTATTTAATCCATCAAATAGCACACAACAACCTATTCGTTTTTTTGAACGTAATACCCAAGATGCTTATAATAATCCTGGTAATTTTGTTACAGATGAAAATGAATTTGGATATAATGTTCTATACATTAATAAAGATAAATTAATGTTAACTGGAGAAGGTATTTCTCCTGAAGGAATTTTACCATTTGTTGATGAATTTGATATAAAAACTCAAAAAACTAATCGATTATGGAGAGCAAAAAAATCAAATGATTTAGAAGCTATTGTTCGAGTTATTGATCCTAAAAAAGGAATTATTTTAGAACAAATTCAATCAAAAACAAATTATCCTAATCTATATGTTAGAGATATTTACAAAAAGAAATCAGCACCAAAACAAGTAACTTTTAGAAAAAACCCTTTTGAAGCAATGAACAATGTTTCAAAAGAATTAATAACTTATAAACGAGCAGATGGTGTTGAATTATCTGGTACATTATATTTACCACCTAATTACGATAAAAAGAAAAAGGAAAAGTTACCTATGTTAATGTGGGCTTATCCAAGAGAATTTAAAGACGCTGCTACAGCTGGACAAGTTACTACATCAGAAAATCAATTTACATCCCCATCTTATGGAGGACCTGTTTTCTGGGCTTTAAGAGGATATGCTATTTTAGATAATGCTGCATTCCCTATTATTGGAGAAGGTAAAGAAGAACCAAATGATACATTTATTCCTCAATTAGTAGCAAATGCTAAAGCTGCAATTGACGCTGTTAATGCTTTAGGTTATATTGATACGAAAAGAGTTGCCGTAGGTGGACATTCTTATGGAGCTTTTATGACTGCTAATTTATTATCTCATTCAAATTTATTTGCTGCAGGTATAGCAAGATCAGGTGCATATAATAGAACATTAACTCCTTTTGGATTTCAATCTGAGCAAAGAAATTATTGGGAAGCACCAGAAGTTTATAACACAATGTCTCCTTTTATGAATGCTGACAAAATGAAGACACCTTTATTATTAATTCACGGAGATGCTGATAATAACACAGGAACTTTCCCTATGCAATCTGAACGTTATTTTAATGCTTTAAAAGGTTTAGGAGCAACAACTCGCTTTGTTTTATTACCAAAAGAATCTCATGGTTACTCTGCGAAAGAAAATGTATTACATGTTCTTTGGGAGCAAGATCAATGGTTAGAAAAATATGTAAAAAATAAAAAAGATTAAATCATAAAAAAATAGTCAGTAGAATTTCTACTGACTATTTTTTATAATAATTTACTTTTAGTATTAATTTGCTTTATTTGCTTTTTCTCCTGTTTCTTTTAATAACATTGTAAATACAATTGCTATTATAATTCCAACAATCCAAAACCATATTGCACTATGATAGTGACCTAATTTGTCAGTAACAGACGTTAAATCATTCCCATACATTGATGCAAAGAAAGGAGCTGAAAGAGATGTAACACCAAATGTAATAAAATTTTGAACACCTGTAGAGGAACCTTTTACATTGTCTGGATTTGCTTCTTTTATTACAGAATAAGGAATCATTGCTACCCCAGAAAATATACCAAACAAAAAGAAAGTCAATTTTGCATTAAATAAATCTGGTAAATAAACTAATTGTAATAAAGAAAGAATCATCCCTAGACATCCTAAAATAATAACAGGTTTTCTTAATCCTAATTTATCTGATAACATTCCCATTAACGGGCAACCTACTACCCAACCTAACGCTGCCATAGATGCAGTTATTGCTGCTTCATGAGCTTCGTAACCTAAATCCATTTTAAAGAATTTAACAGCCCAAGTCATTGCAAAAACTGTTGTAGGAGCAAATAAAAGACCTGAAATTAAACCAGTTAACCAAGAATCTTTATTCTTAAATATAACCTTAAACGGTTCAATGTATGAAGCTTTTTCATTACCTAATGTCTCTTCACTAGATGGCTTAGGAATCATTAATAACATTGCGAATGCAGGAATAATACATAAAACTCCAGAAACAACCCAAAATGTTTTATAATCCATAATAGAATCTAATAAAGGAGATACTAAAAATTGTCCTGCAGCTCCACCTAACATTCCAACACATTGTGTAAAACCAATTGCCGTAGCAAGGAACTTTTTGGAAAATCCTTTTGAAGCTAAATATACACAACCAGGAAAAGCAAATGCACTTCCTGCACCTTGTAATAGTCTACCGACTTCTCCTACAAATTGAGAAGAAACAACAAAAATAATACAACCAATACCTAGAATAAAACAACCTGCAAACATTGAATTTTTAGCACCAAACTTGTCTAAACATACACCTGCTACAAGAGCACAAATTGCATATGTGTAATAATATGATCCTACTAATGATACTAAGCTTTCTTCTGAAATTGAATAATTAGTAGCCAAATCTGTCAGCATTAATGATGGCGCCGACCTGGTTACATAATCAATAAAATAAAAAATTAAGCCTAATATCCAGGCAATTATAAATAGTTTTTTGCTGGTTTGAGTTACTGATACTGTTGAATTTTTCACTTATAAGTCTTTCAAATGTTTATAATTAGATTTTATTGTCTCCATAACTTCATCCATTTTACCTCCAAGCATTAATTTTGCCATCGACTTTGTCATCCCTACCATTTGCTCTAAACCAACTTTAGGTGGCATAGCTAATGCGTTTGGATTTGTAAAAATATTCAGAAGATAAGGACCATTGTACGCAAATGCTCTACCAATCGCATCTGGTACTTGTTCTGGATTTCGAACTTCTTCACTTTCTATTCCCATTGCTTTTCCTACAAGAGCAAAATCTGGATTTACCATATCTGTTTCGTTATCAGGTAAACCTGACACTTCCATTTCTAGTTTAACCATGCCTAATGCTCTGTTATTAAAAACAATTATTTTAATTGGTAAATTATATTGTTTAATTGTTGCTAAATCTCCTAGTAACATAGATAATCCTCCATCACCACACATAGCAACAATTTGTTTTTCTGGATAAGTAAATTGCGCTCCTATTGCTTGGGGCATTGCATTCGCCATAGAACCATGATTAAAAGAACCTAACATTTTTCGTTCTCCTGTACCACTAATATAGCGTGCTCCCCATACACAACACATTCCTGTATCAACTGTAAAAACAGCATCTTTATTTGCTAATTCATCTAATATATAAGCAACATATTCTGGTTGAATTGCATTTTCCTTCCCTTTATCAAGAACATAAGTCATTTTATTTTCAATGACTTTTTTATATAGTTCTAATTGACTATCAAGAAAATCGCGATTCTCTTTTGTATTTACTAAAGATGTTAAGGCAGAAAGAGTATCTTTTGCATTTCCTACTAAACCTAAATCTATTTTAGCTCGACGACCTAATTTAGAACCTTCAGAATCAATTTGAATTATTTTTTTATCTGTTGGAATAAAATCTTTGTAAGGAAAATCAGTTCCTACCAAAATAATTAAATCTGATTTGTGCATTGCATGATATGCTGAAGGTTGGCCTAAAAGACCAGTCATACCAACTTCATTTGGGTTATTAGGCTGAATAGTCATCTTTCCTTTGAAAGAATAACCTACTGGAGCATTTACTTTTTTTGAAAACTCTACAACTTCTTTGTTTGCATCTGAAGCTCCGATTCCACAGAATAATGTCACTCGCTGTGCATCATTAATTAATTTAGCTGCTTCATTCAATTCACTTTGATTTGGAATAATTACAGGTTCATTAAAAAAGAAATTATTTGTTAATGCATTTTCTACTGCATCCATTTCAGCAATGTCTCCAGGAAGACCTATAACAGCTACATCTTTTTTAGAAATAGCATGTTGGATTGCCGTTTGTACCATACGAGAAACCTGTTCTGGACGAGTGATAATTTGGTTAAAACAACTGCAATCTTCAAATAATTTTATTGTATTTGTTTCTTGAAAATAATCCGTACCAAATTCTGTTGTTGGTAATGTTGATGCAATAACCAAAAGAGGAGTTCTTGTTTTATGTGCTTCATAAACACCATTGATTAAATGAACATGACCAGGACCTGAACTTCCGGCACAACAACCTATACCTTCAAGTTCTGATTCTGCTGTTGCAGCAAACGCACCGACCTCTTCATGACGTACATGTACCCAATCAACAATTTTACTTTCTTTGACTGCTATATTAAAAAAGTTTAAACTATCTCCTGTGACAGCATAAACTCTTTTGATACTTGCTTTCTCTAAAAGCTCTACGATTTGTTTTGAAACATTTTTACCCATAACATAAGTTTTATATTGTTAGTACTACAATATAAAAATTTATTAAAAAAACAGGTTGCAAAGTTATGTTAAATATTAAAGTTATAACATTAATATTTTCATAAAAAAAGAAGTATAATATAAAAAAGCCTGCTAAATAAAACAGGCTTAAAATTAACACATGAGGACAAAATTTACTCTACTAAATTTTATACATTATATCATTTAACAAAATTTATGCCAAAGTAATTTATTAAAAAAAACAAACGTTAATTTTAACAACTAACTGAAAAACAAACATTAATCATTTTTTTTAATAAAACATATACCTTACATTTGCATCCGTTTTTAAAAAACTTTTACTTTTTAAAGACAAGCCTAAGAGAGATTAATGAAGAAGACTATTAAATTTTTATTTACATTTATTGTATTTATTATTTATCATACTATAACTTTTGGTTATTCAAAAGATTCTGTATACATTACTGGTAATACTAAAATATTTATAATTGAGGGTACAAAAACAAATTTTATAAATAAAGTTGTAAAAATTTCTCCCACAAAAAAAATAACTATAAAGAAAAAAGATACTAAAAAAAATATTTCTAAAATAAAGAAAAAAGTAGAAGTTGTTAAGCAAATTAAAAAACAGACAAAACCAACTTTTAAAATTTTTATTTCTAAAAATAATTTACCTAATTCAATTTCTATTTTAGATTCTAAAAAGAATGTAGCAATACAAATTAGTTACAATAAAATAAAATCTAATATAAAAAGTAACGAAATTTCATACAAAAAACCATTTGAATACACTGAAAATATAAAAAATAACTATTTTTTGTATCAAGAGAAATACATAGATAAATTTTATATTAGACGTAGTTTTTCTAGACCACTTACTCATAATAAATCACTTATATAAAATACCTACCAAACAACTACTATATGACATTTTTATTAATTAATATAGTATAAAATAATGATCAATTTTAAAACATTAGTAACCACAGTATTGACAACTTTGGTTATGACTGTAAACGCCCAAACTTCAAGGATATTATTTCAGGAAAATTTCGGAGTACCTCCTACAAGTTTAACTAAACCAACTGATAATTCAGCTGTTAGAAAAGTATTTCCTTTAATGGGGACTGATTATAATACCTTTATTTTTGCAGACCCAAATGCTTCTAATTTAAAAAGTGATAATTCATGGCCTGAAGCAAAAAATATTGACAATAACTTTTATGCAGTTGTTGGTCCTAAGTACATATATACTTCGATCAATTATACTCCGAGTTATAAAATATGGACCAAATTAGAATCTAAAGGAGACGCAACTACAGGACAAAATAGCAATGGTGGAGCATTAATAATTAATGCAGGGACAACATTTGCAAATATTGTTGTGGGGAATTCAATACTTACTTCAGGAAAATATTATAAATTAACTTATAAATTATTTGTTGAAAACGGAACTGTAAAAATAAATCACAGAGTTATTTCTCCATCAGGCAATACAACAGTAGCATTAAAGGAAAGTCCTTCTTTTAGTAACGGTTTTAATAATTGGCAAGAACAAACATACTGGTTTTATTTAGCTAGCAATTCATGTTATCAACAAAATTTTTCTTTCGCAATACAAAGTGCTAATGCTGCTGATACTGGAAATGATTTTGCTATAGATGATATACTAGTTGAAGAATATGATGCTCTTCCATCAAGTGTAAACATCAATACAGCAACTCAAATACAATGTAATATTGCTGAACCTACAGCAAATGATGATGAAAGCTTGGAAAACACTAAAGGTAATTCAGTTACATTAAATATTTTCAATAATGATTTATTATCTGATAATAAAATGAAACCTACATTTGCTAATTCATCTTTCAAACCTCTAGTTCCTATTGGTTCTTCGATAGGAATAAGATATTATGATGCTGCTCCATACGTGATAACAGTACCAAATGAAGGAACATGGACTATAAATGTAGACTCAGGTAATTATGGTAATACAACATTTGCACCTTTAACTAGCTTTACAGGAAATCCTACACCTATATATTATAGAGTAACTGACAACTCAAGTAATGGTAGCTCTAACGCAGGAAAAGTATCTATTACATATAAAGGAAATCTTGTAGCAAATTCTGATGAAGTAAATGGTACAAAAGGAAAGGCAGTATCTATAGATGTATTAACTAATGACCAAAATTCTACTGGTACACAGATTAATAAGAGTAATGTAAAATCAATTACTTTAATCAATCCGTATACCTTACAACAAACAAGCGGACCTTTAACAATAGAAGGAGAAGGCGTTTGGTCTGTTGACTCAACAAATAAACAATTAATATTTACACCTGATTCTAACTTTACTGGTACAGCTACTTCTATTGAGTACTATTTTACTGACAATAGTGGTAATAAATCAAATAAAGAAAAAGTTTATGTAACTATTGATGAAAATTCTATTCCTGAAAATTCATGTACGGAAGAAGTAAATGGAAGTACATTTTCTATGAACTATCCAAACGGTTCAAAACCAAAAGGAACTATTGTTTCTCACACATTTAATATGCCTGCTGCTGATTATGGTTTTCAGTTTGATATATATGAATTAGATAATTCTTTCAATCTTCAGATTAACGGGACTAAGTTAGCTGAAAATGAAATACAATTTCAAGGAACTCAAGGTTTAGTTCAAAATATAAGATTTAAAAGCGACGGAGCTAAATGGGGAGATGGAACTGTACCTGCAATCTATACTCTTTATAGCAACAAAACATCGGTTAGCACAACAAAAGCTACTAATGCAAGCTCTACTCCTATTATTCGTGTAATTATTGATGGAGATGGTAATATAAAAATATACGGGAAAAGAACATCTACATCAATAATTTTAGAAGAGCTAGAGATTTTTAATAATACATTCAACACAATTAGTTGGTATAGCGATAAACAAAATGAAATTATAGCAACACAACTTGTTGATAGAACAACCATTATGGATGGATACGGATCTGGATTAAAAGTTGTTCCATGTACATGTACAAAAGAACCTAATACAGAAATTGCTGATTCATTTACAAATATTGGAGTTTCTACAAAAGCTAAAAAATTAAACAATTGGCCTACTACAATTCCTAATGGTTTTATTGCATTAGAATCATCTCAAAAGGGCTTTGTTATTACAAGAGTTACAAGTTCTTCTAAAATAACAGAACCTAAACCAGGAATGGTTATTTATGATAAAACTGACCTTTGTGTAAAATTATACAACGGAACTAGCTGGAATTGTATCAAAAAAACTTGTAATAACTAAAAAATGAAAAAAATGAAAAAAATGAAAAAAATAATATATAGCACTCTATTAATAAGTTCATTCTCTATCTCCTATGGTCAAGTATCAATAGGCAAAGAAAAATCAGAAGGAGCTAGTACTATTTTTGATTTTAAAAATGTAAAAAATACGAATGGAATCATATTACCAGCTGTAACAACAACACCAACTGACTTAGATGCTACAAATAACGGAGGTACATTTATTTTTGATCAAACAGATTCAAAAGTAAAAATGTATGAAAATGGTTCTTGGATTGATTTATCTGATTCTGGAGATAATTCTTCTATTTCTAATATGAATTTAAACAACACTTCTAATGAAATTGGAACAGGAGTTATCATTGGTGCAGAATCTAGTAATGCAAAAGGAGTTCTTGTATTAGAATCTGAAGATAAAGCTATGGTTTTACCTTATATAGATACACCTGAAAAAAATGTAAAAAGTCCTTATCCTGGAATGATGTGTTATGATTCTGTAAGAAATTCAATTGCTATATTTGATGGCAAAGTTTGGAATTTTTGGAAATAATTATTAAATAATAGAAAAAAGAGGTTTGAAAATAATTTTTAAACCTCTTTTTTTATGATTTTTATTCTTTTTTAAACTAAAACTTTAATCTTAATTATTTAAGATTTTTTACTTTATTAAAACTATCTTATATTAGTCGGTAAAATTAACATCACCTTAGAACAATCAATTGTTATGAGTTCGTACGAATATTATAATTTTCCGATTCAATTAATTAAAGAATTTTTAGACGATTCTAAAAAAGCTTTAATTAATATATCACATTATTGTATTTATAGAGTTTTTATAGATAACTTTGAAAAATATTCTGGATCATTTACTGGATACCAGAAAGCATGTGAAGACTTTGGAATTGAATTTAAAAATGTCGCAGCTGCTTATCAAAATGGAAAAGAATTATATGATTCTACGGTTAATAAAAGCCCAATGGTAGGTATGACATCAGAAATGTATTGGGACTACATGAATAATGAAAAAACAGAATTCGAAAAAGTACTTTTATTAGGTGATCTAGCATTTAAAAGTATTTTAGGCGCTAAATCATATATTAAACTAGATAACAAATATTGGTTTAGTAGAATGGATGGTTCAGTAAAATCAATAACTAAAGAAGAATTATCACCTAAATTACAACGATATTTGAATGAATATCAAACAAAAAAGATAAAAAATCAATTAATTGCAAATTGGGGTTTATCATCCTATTCGAGATATAATAGAGGGTTTTATATTAGTTATAAAATGACTTTAGACGACCTAGCCTATCATGCTGAAAAAATTAGAAAATCAACTCAAGATAAAAAAATTAAGAATGATGTAAAGTCAGCCCATGAAAAAGCAATGGAAAGATTAGCAAAAGAAAATTCTTAATTTTAGTAAAAAATTAAAAAAGACCATTAGAAAACAATCTAATGGTCTTTTTAATTAGAAATTTATTCCGTAAGTGTTTTTTATTTCAGCCATTACAAAGGAACTATGAGTACTACCAATACTTTCTAGACCTCCTAATTTATTAAAAACAAAATCTTGATAATGTTTCATATCTAAAACTTGTACTTTTAAGATAAAATCATATTCTCCTGATATATTATAACATTCTACAACTTCGTCGATCGACATAATGTCTTCAACTAATTTATTTCCAATATTTCTATCATGTTGTTTTAATTTTATATTACAAAAAACAATAAATCCTTTATTAAGCTTCTCAGCATCTAATACAGCTCTATAATTTTTGATATAATCTTGCTGCTCTAATCTTTTAATTCTCTCAAAAACTGGAGATGGAGATAAATTAACCATTTCAGCAATTTTTTTTACAGTCAATTTAGAATCTTTTTGTAGAATTCTTAAAAGCTGTAAGTCTATATTATCTAATGTTTCCATTTAATTAAAATCATTTTTTAATAAATCAAAAATAAGAATAAAATATTTTAGTAAAAAAATAGAAGATAAGTTATTAAAATACAGTACTATATATTTTAATTGTTTTTTTTAATAAAAAAACTTTAAAAAACATTTGGAAATTATTTAAATATCACCTTATATTTGCAATCCAATTAAGGCGGTGCCTTAGCTCAGTTGGTAGAGCAAAGGACTGAAAATCCTTGTGTCCCTGGTTCGATTCCTGGAGGCACCACTGCTAAAACCTCAAACATAATGTTTGAGGTTTTTTTATTTAAAATAAAATCACAATTTATTAATTGAATATTCGTTATAATATTATATATAACGTAAATATTCAGTAAATTGCAATTAATATGGAAATAGGAAATAGACCTTGGGGTTCTTATTATGTATTAGAAGATACTGATATATATAAGTTGAAGAGAATTGAAGTGAAAGTAGGAGGAAGATTATCTTACCAATACCATGAACATCGTGCAGAAGTATGGACAATAGTTCAAGGAGAAGCTTTAGTTACTCTTGAAGGAGAAGATATTAAATTTAAAGCAGGTGAAGTTGTACAAATCCCTTTAAATGCGAAACATCGTATTCAAAATATTGGTACGGATACATTAATTTTCATTGAAGTACAATATGGTACGTATTTTGGTGAAGATGATATTATTCGTATCGAAGATGATTATAATCGTAATAGCAACGATTAACAACCCTAAAATACTAAAAAACTATACTATGAAAATTGGAATAACTTTTAGCGCATTTGATTTATTACATGCTGGTCATGTAAAAATGCTTGAAGATGCCAAAAAAAAATGTGACTATTTAATTGTTGGTTTACAAACAGATCCAACACTTGATAGACCAGAAAAAAATAAACCTACACAAACTGTTGTAGAAAGATATATACAGTTAAGAGGTTGTAAGTTTGTAGATGAAATTATTCCCTATGCTACAGAACAAGATTTAGAAGATGTTTTACGATCTTTTGATATTGATGTTCGTATATTAGGAATTGAATATAAAGATCACAACTTTACTGGTCGTAAATATTGCGAAGAAAAAGGCATTGAGCTTTACTACAACTCTAGAGATCATAGATTTTCTAGTTCAGGTTTAAGAAAAGTTGTTGCTGAAAAAGAATTATTAAAAATAGCTAAATAATAAAAAAGAGATTANNTAATCTCTTTTTTATTATTTATAATTTATTTTTTTTAAATAATAGTTTTTAGTATGTCTTTTATTTTATTATTAGCAGTTGATTTGCAATAGCGATTGAAGCGACATCCTTTTTATATTGGTCATTTGAAATTCGTTCAATGACCAATATAAAAAGATATAGCGAAAAAGCGCGCCCCGAAGGGATTGCCCA
>DJDD01000134.1:17604-27321 GCA_002430925.1 Flavobacteriales bacterium UBA5933 | reverse complement strand
GCGCCCCGAAGGGATTGCCCAGAGAAATAAATATATTTTTTAAAAAGTTTAAATAATTTTATCTACAAAACTTTAACTATCAAAAAATTAATATAAAAATATTAATCTAATAGCTTACCTTTGCAAAATGTCAAATATAGTTGCAATTGTAGGAAGACCAAACGTTGGTAAATCTACTTTTTTCAATCGTTTAATACAAAAAAGACAAGCTATCGTAGATGACACTTCTGGTGTTACACGTGATCGTCATTACGGAAAATCTGATTGGAACGGAAGAGAGTTTACTGTTATCGATACCGGAGGGTATGTCGTTGGTTCTGATGATACCTTTGAAGAAGAAATTCGTAAACAAGTTGAATTAGCTATCGACGAAGCAAATGTTATTTTGTTTATGGTAGATAACCAAGTTGGTTTAACGGATATGGATAAGGAAGTTGGCAACCTTTTAAGACGCACTAAAAAGCCTACATTTTTAGTTGTGAATAAGGTCGATACCAACAAAAACATTGAAGATTCTTATGAGTTTTATAACTTAGGATTCGATAAGATGTATACAATCGCTGCCATGAGTGGTAGTGGAACTGGTGAATTATTGGATGATGTTGTTGATTCTTTCACAGAAGAAGATCATATTGATCCATTTGAAGGTTTACCTAAAATTACGATCGTAGGTCGTCCTAATGCTGGAAAATCTACTTTAATTAACGCTCTTTTAGGAGAAGAACGTAATATTGTTACCGATATCGCTGGTACAACAAGAGATTCTATCGAAACTTTATACAACAAGTTTGGACATGAATTTGTTTTGGTTGACACAGCAGGTATGCGTAAAAAAGGTAAGGTAAGCGAAGATTTAGAATTCTATTCTGTTATGCGCTCTGTAAGAGCTATTGAGGAATGTGATGTATGTGTATTAATGATTGATGCTGAAAGAGGAATTGAGGCTCAAGATCTAAATATACTTTATCTTGCTGAACGTAACAGAAAAGGGGTTGTTATCTTGATTAATAAATGGGATTTATTAGAAAAAGAAACAAATACTATGAAGGAATACAAAGATCAAATTCTTCGTCGTATTGCTCCATTTACTGATGTTCCTGTTTTATTTATCTCTGCTTTAACAAAACAACGTGTTTTGAAAGCTGTAGATACTTTTATCGAAGTGTATGAAAACCGTAGTCGTCGTATTAAAACTAGTAAATTAAACGAAATTTTATTACCGATTATTGAAATCACTCCACCTCCTGCTGTAAAAGGTAAATACATTAAAATTAAGTACGTAACACAGTTACCTACAAAAACTCCTCAGTTTGCATTTTTCTGTAACTTACCTCAATATATTAGAGATCCTTATAAACGATTTATCGAAAATCAATTAAGAAAGGAATTTAATTTTGAAGGTGTTCCGATTGAAGTTTATTTTAGAAAGAAATAATTAAAAACCAAAAAGTCCATTTACATTGTGTAGATGGACTTTTTTATTGAATAACTAACAATAGAATTTAATATTCATTAAAAAATGCTCAGCGTAAAAACACTGAGCATTTGTGACCGAGACAGGATTCAAACCTGTAACCTCTTGAGCCGTAATCAAGTGCGCTATTCAGTTGCGCCACTCGGCCATTTCAAAAAAGAAATATACTTCCTTATTTTCGATTGCAAATATAAGACTATTTTTATTTATATTCCTAGTGTTTTTTGATGTTTTTTTAGAATAAATCATAATACACAAATAATCAATAAATTAAAAATATTTTTTGTTTTGTATTTTATAAAATAACTACCTTGTAAGATATATATCGACTAGAATAATGATGAAAAAAATCTTCTATTTATTAGTTTGTAGCTGCTTATTGAATAGTTGCAAGAAAGAAAATAATGATAATAAAATAATTCATAGTAATCTTTTTCATTTCGCAAAAAATATAATTGTTGATGAAAATGAAAATGAAAATAATATATCTATTACTACAAATGGAAATAAATTATCATTTGATAAAAAAGATTTACCCATTAAGAACATAATGGTAGAAACATCATCTGCAGTAAGTTTTTTAAATGAATTAAATAGTATAAACACAATAAAAGGTGTATTTGATGCAGATTACATCTATAATCCTAAAATATCAGAATTAATAAAGAATAAAAAAATAATTCAAATTGGTAATTCAAACGAATTATACTTAGAAGTTATACTTAAAAATAAACCAGAACTAATTATAGCGAATTCAAATCCTGTTTTAGCTAAATACCATCAACAGTTAGAACAAAACGGAATCAAAATTCTTTATTTAGATGAATACAAAGAGCAAGATCCTTTGGGGCAGGTTGAGTATTTAAAAGTTTTTGGAAAGCTATTAAATAAAAATAAAATTGCTGAAAATAAAGTTGAAAAAGTAACTAAAAGTTATGATTCTATTAAAAGTATTATACAGATAAATTCAAAAAATAACATTACAACTTTAGTGAATACAATGTTTGGTGATGTATGGTATTTACCAACAAAAAATTTGCTTCAAGCCAAATTAATTAATGATGCTAAAGGAAATTATATTTTTAATGACCACGAAGGGGAAAATAGTTTTAGCCTAACATTTGAAGAGGTTTACAAGAAAGCGAAAAATGCGACTTATTGGATTAATGTTTCAAATGTAAATTCATTAGCAGAAATGAAAGCTACAAATACTAATTATACTTGGTTTGACGCTTATAAAAAAGGGAATGTTTATGCATACAATAAACGTGTAAATAGCAAAGGATCTAATGACTATTATGAACAAGGAATTTTAAGACCTGATATTGTTTTAAATGATTTAGGAAAAATATTCTATCCTGAATTATTCCCTAATTATACCTTATATTTTTATCAACAATTAAAATAAGAATATAAAAATCATAGAATAATTTGTTATAAGTCTATTAACTGTTAAATTTGTAATCAAATTGATAGGAAATTATGATTGACCAAATCAAAAAATATATTGAGGAAGTAAAAAACTTTCATTCAACTAATGCGTCTGAAATTGAAGAATTCAGAATTAAATTTTTAGGAAAAAAAGGAATTTTAACTGATTTATTTACACAATTCAAATCAGTTCCAAACGAAGAAAAAAAAGAATTTGGTCAAGTTGTAAATGAGTTAAAAACATTAGCAACAGAGAAATCTACAACTCTTAAAAATGATATATCAAATGAAGGTAATTCAGATTCTTCATTAGATTTAACTAAACCAGGTGAACCTTTTTCTTTAGGATCTCGTCACCCGATAAATATTACTAAAAATAGAATTATAGAAATATTTAATCGTATTGGATTTAGTGTATCAGAAGGACCAGAAATTGAAGATGATTGGCATAATTTTACAGCTCTTAATCTTCCTACATATCACCCAGCTCGTGATATGCAAGATACATTTTTTATAGAAAAAAATCCTGATATCGTTCTTAGAACGCATACTTCTTCTACACAAATACGACACATGGAAACACATAAACCTCCTATGCGATTTTTAGCGCCTGGAAGAGTTTATCGTAATGAAGCTATTTCTTCTCGTTCTCATATGATGTTTCATCAAATTGAAGGTTTATATATTGACGAAGGAGTTTCTTTTGCAGATCTAAAACAAACATTAAGTTATTTTACAACAGAATTATTTGGAAAGTCTGAAATACGCTTACGTCCATCTTATTTTCCATTTACAGAACCTTCTGCAGAAGTTGATGTATATTGGGGATTAGAAACAGAAACTGATTATCGTATGACAAAAGGTACTGGATGGTTAGAGATTATGGGATGTGGAATGGTTGATCCTAACGTATTACGTAATGTAGATATTGATCCTGAAAAATACTCTGGTTATGCATTTGGAATGGGAATAGAGCGTATTGCTTTATTACTATATCAAATTGGAGATATCAGATTATACACTGAGAATGATAAACGTTTCTTAGAGCAATTTAAATCTGAATTATTTTAAACAATAAATAATATATAAAAAAGAGGTTTACAGACGTAAACCTCTTTTTTTATTATTTAAATTTATTTCTTCTTAAAAATTGTATCCAACATCAGAGTTAAAGCACCATCTCCAGTAACATTACCAGCTGTACCAAAACTATCCATTGAAATATAAAGAGCAATCATCAATGCTTGATTTTCTGGACTAAAACCTAACATTGATCCTATGATACCTATTGCTGCCATTATAGCTCCTCCTGGCACCCCTGGTGCTGCAACCATTGCTATACCAAGCATCATCATAAACCCTAAAAATTCTAAGAAATCAATATTCATTCCCTGTATTAACATTAAAGCAATACAACAGCATACAATTTTAAGCATACTACCCGACAAATGAATCGTTGCAGACAAAGGAACTGCAAAATTCGCTACATCTTCAGTAACACCCATTTTTTTAACTTGAGCTAATGTAACTGGGATTGTTGCAGCAGAGGACTGTGTCCCCAATGCTGTAAAATAAGCTGGTAACATTAGTTTTAATAATTTTAAAGGATTTTTCTTTGCAATTACACCTGCAATAGAAAACTGTATTAATAATAATAGTACATGTAAAATAAAAATTACACCTATAATTTTTATAAATACATTTAATACGACAACTACTTGACCAGAATGAGACATATTTAGAAAAATCCCAAAAATAAAAATAGGTAATAATGGGATGATTAACGATTGTATCAGATAAGTAATAATAAATTCAAAATCAATTGAAAATTTTTCAAAAGTTGAATTTCTTAATTTTGATAAACCAATACCTAATAAAAATGATAAAACTAATGCAGACATAACTCCTAATAGTGGAGGAAATTCAATAGTAAAATAAGGTAAATATTCATTGGCTGCATTTCCTAAATTAAGTTGTCCTGTTTGATTTTCCAATAGAAAAGGAAATAAAGACATACTTGAAATATAAGCTAATAAACCTGAAAAAATTGTTGAACCATATGCCAGTAAAACCATTGTTAACAATAATTTACCAGCCGTTTGCCCTAAACGTCCAATTGATGGAATTATTAAACCAATAATAATTAATGGTATCATAAAGTTTAGTAATTCACTAAATAATTTATTGAAAGTAATGAATATTCTTCCAATAAATTCTGGAATAAATTGCCCTAAAATAATTCCTAATATAATAGAAATTATAATCCTAAGTAGTAGATTGTTTTTAAGTTTGTTCATTTACAAATTTAAACAAACTATTTATCATTAACATAATATTAACTATTAAACATAAAAAAAGCCATCAAAATTAAATTTTGATGGCTTAGTAATTTTATGATAGATATGATTATCTTAATGCTGTACCACGATTATCAACTACATCAGCAGCTTGAATCAATGATTGTAACAATGTTTGTTGAAACTCTCCTTGTAATTGACGATTTAAGTTTTCTAAAATCATTGTTCCTTTTTGATTTTTCTCTATTTGTTGAGTTACTGGAATAATGTAGAAAACACCTGCATTACCTGCAATAGCTTTAGAAGATTGATTCACTTTTACTCCAAAAGCAGCACCAACAACTTTAGGCTCTAGACCTACACCATTTAAGTTAGAGTTAGAAAAGTTAACTGTTGCATTACCTTTTTTCGCTCCATATTTAGATACAAAAGTATTTAAACCTCCATTAGCAACTTGTTCATCAACTAATTTAGCAACTTTTTCGTGCATTAAAACTGGTTCTACATATTGGCGAACAACACTTGGATTTGCTAAACCTTTATCAAATTTTTCAACTAAATGAACAACAATATAATCACCTGTTGTAGATGTAAATAAATTTGTAGCTCCTGCTTTAGATTTTTTATCAAAAGCCCATTTCAAAATATCAGCATCTTGATCATTAGGAATATCTTGTCCAACAGAAGCATAACGCTCTATTCCGTCAGTTGTGTTATTCAAATAACCTCCTTTTTTAGCTATATTTTTAAAATCATTTAATGATTTATTTTCAACATTCTGAACGTATGTTCTAGCATTTGTGAATGCTTTTTCTGTTGTTTCTTTTGATGGCTCTATTGTTTTAACGATATTAGCAACTTGATATCCTGTTTTATTTTTAGCATCTTCAACTTTAATAATATGATATCCGAATTGAGATTCTACCATATCAACAGTTCCTACAGGCTTAGAAAAAATAAATCCATTGAAAGTTTGATCTAATTGATTGTTTTTTCCAACCCAACCAATACTTCCATTTTTAACAGCAGAAGATTTATCATCAGACTTTGTTGAAGCTAATTCACCAAATGATGAAGGATTTGCTTTAACTTGAGCTAATATTTCTTCAGCTAATTTTTTAGCTTCTTCTTTTGTTCTTTTTACAGGACTTGAAGCATTACTTCCTTGAAAAGTAATTAAAATATGACTAGATTTTACTGAATCTTTAATCTCTTTTGCTTTAGAAAGCTTATATAATTGATATGTATTTCCTACTTTAAAAGGTCCTCCAACTTGTCCAATAGAAGCAGTTTTTAAAAAGTTAGTTGCTTCTGTTCCTAATTGAGCTTGTTCTAATTCAGATTTTGTAAAATAGTTAGAAATAAATGGTTTTTCTGAGTTTTGTGTTACATAAATTGAATCATTTTTTGTAGATCCGAATCCTTGAATAGTATCTGTAACATTGTTTACATCATCATGGATAATTTGTGTAGACAAATATTTCTTTATATTATTTTCTGCTACAGCTTGATCAGCTGGAGAAGCTCCCGCAGGAAAATAAGTATAGCTTAACTTAACTAAACCTTCAGCTTTAAATAACTTAGGGTATTTTGCTTCGTAAGCAGAAATCTCATCATCAGAAACCTTAACATTTAATTTTTTTGATAAAGACGCGTAATCAACAAAAGCATATTGGATATTTGCATTAGAAATATTAAATGCTTGTTGAATATCTGCTTCTTTATTAGTTACAGCAGTACCAGCCATTACATATCCAAAATATTTTTGAGATAATAATTGTAATTTTATTTGTTCTGATGTTTGTAACCAACCTTTGTATTGTTGTTGTGCTTCAGGATTAGTAGCAGCGCTAGCTTCTAATTGAGCTATTTGTTGCTGAGCTTCAGTACCAGAAGACATTCCGAAATTTTGAGCAACATAATTCCAGAATTCAACATCACCTACTTTTAATCCTAATTTTTCAGCATGTTGTTTTAATACTTTTTGGCTAACTAAACTATTCCAAGTCTGTTGTGCTATTTGATTTGGAGTTGCAGATTGACCTTGATTCTCGTACATTCTTTGCGTTGCATCGTATGCACTTTGATATTCAGCGATACTAATAGGTTCCCCATTAACTTTACCTACTACAGATGGATCACCTGTGAATAATTGTCTTATTCTTGAGTTTTCTCCAAACAAATCTCCCGCAACGAAAGCTAACATTGCAAGCCCGATTACAACGAAGACAAGCCAAGTTTTTTTACGAATTTCTCCTAAAACTGCCATTATTTCTTTTTAATGTTATTTCTATAATTAGGTGGCGAAAATACGACAATACATTGAAAAATAAAATAGAAGATACAACAAGAATCACCTTTTTTTTAAATATTATTAAAATTTTTGATCCTTATCGTCAACATACATATAGCCTTGGTTATTGAATAAAGTATAATTTTCTAAATCATCTGTTCCTTGTAATCCATTACTAGCTTTCAATGAATCTCCTTTACTACTTATCAAATAAACAATTTTTGACGTATATACTGTCTTTCTTTTTTTATCCCAAAATACTTGTTCGCTTTTTAGCGAATCACCTTTTTCATTCACTATAATTACATTTCCTCTCCCCTCATAAATACCAGTCATATCACTTAATTTACCCCAATTAGCTTGAAAATAAACAGGTTTTTCGTGTCCTGCTTGATAAAAATTTAAATGAAGTCCTTTTCTAAAAATTGTATAAGGAGAATCAACACTTGTATATTCTTCAATTAAGGGAGAATGAATATTAGCCGATATTCTACCAGAATCTTTGGTAATTATATTGGCATTGATAAGTGTACGATTAGGAAATATAACTTTTTTCTTCAACGCTGATGGTTTTTCTTTGTTGCAAGAAAAAAGAAGAATAAAAATGCATAAAAAACTAAATACGAAATTTAGATATCGATATGCATTTTTATTCATTTTTGTTTTATTTTTTATATTCTTTTGATCCAAAATTAATCAATAACTCTTTTTCTAAACCAAATATCATTAATATCAAAACCAATTTTAATTCCGATATAATTCTCTTTTATCAAGTTATTATCAGTTTTACCTCTTTTGCTATATTCTAATGATATATTCATCATAGATGCATCATTTTGTTTACCAACAGGTAAACCTACTCCTACTGAAGCTCCATATGAATCTATATCTGTTCCATACATTGAATACTGAGCTGATTGATAAAATACCCCTCCTCTATATATCACTCGATCTAAATAACTTTTGTAACTATTGAAGTCAGGAATCCAATACCCTCCAAGAGCTAATCGTACATTATTTTTATATTTTGTATTAGAATATGTTGAATTACTATATGAAAATGGTTGTTTAAAATCTGACCATGTATTATATTTTGCTTCTAAAGCTATAGACCAAGTATTATCTTTAGAATAAGATGTTGCTAAAGCAAAAGTTTGAGGTAACTTTGTTCGTGCTGCACTATTTCTAGAAATAGAAATCGTATCTACATAAGATTGTGTTGTACCTACATAAGTATAGGTTGTTGTTAAATCTGTATAATCTGTTTTTAAATTTGCACCAAACGTATACGTAGCTCCAATATTTAAATTATGTATTTTACCAATTTTTTTAGAATACATAGAACCTAAAGTAAATTGTGCTCCTCTATAATTAGCTTTATTACTATAATCTACAGCTAAACTTGCCTCGTCTACCGCTAATATTTCATGTCTCGTTAATTCTCCAAATAAATAATTAACACGTAAACCTAAAGAGAATTCTTTAGATAAGTTTCGAGAATAAAATGCATGAATACTATTTAAACCTCCGTTACCTTGTAATTGACTAGTTTGTGAAACATTATTTCTTTCGTTAGTATTCTGAATATTATATCCTAATCCCGTGAAAGGTTGAAAACCTAATCCAAAACTACCTTTAGTTCCTACAGGAAATGCTAATGATATATTAGATACATTAAATTTTCCTGAGGTTTGTTTATCAGTATTTGATTTAAAACTATAATTTGCTCCACTAGCACTAGCATTAAAATTTGTCATACGTAAATTTCGATTTGCTGCTGGATTAGAGAAATTAGCACTTTGACCATAAGGGTTAGTTGGAACTGTTGATATTCCTCCCATACCACCTTGTTCAACATTATTATCAAACAATTGATCTCCTAATCCGTAAGCTGAATAAGGGGAAACCGATACATTTTGGGCTTTAATTGTTACCACGCTAAAAAGTGATAAACTGCAAATAATCCACTTCATTATGAATGTTATAATAGAATTCTAATACGCAAATATGATGATTTGTTATGAATTCTAAAAATTTGATTGCAAAAATGAACTGTTAATTATCTATTAAAAGTTAAAAAAATATTTTTTTTAATTTTTTTTTAACTTTATTTATCGGTAAATGAATAAGATAGATTTACTACTGAAAAAATATTAAAAAAAAGGTTTGGAGATATGAATTTTCGTTCTATATTTGCATCACAATTAAGGCGGTGCCTTAGC
>DJDD01000134.1:0-17458 GCA_002430925.1 Flavobacteriales bacterium UBA5933 | reverse complement strand
CAATTAAGGCGGTGCCTTAGCTCAGTTGGTAGAGCAAAGGACTGAAAATCCTTGTGTCCCTGGTTCGATTCCTGGAGGCACCACTGCTAAAACCTCAAGCAATGCTTGAGGTTTTTTTTTTGTTTTATATTTCCTTATTTTAAGAATAAAAAAAATCCGAAAATCATAAATTTTCGGATTGTAATATATTTTTTAAATGATTAATTAATTTTCATCATCTTTTGCAAAATCTGAATCATCAAGTAAATTCTCAATCAACTCATCTTTTACCTTCAATTGTATTTGTTCCACAGAATTTCTATACATTTTTATAATTGTACCAGAATAATGTTCTAAATCGATTAAATCACCATCCATTAATTCTTTATCAGGATAATTTTCAGAGATCAATCCAGCTAATGTATCATAATGTTCACTTTCCTCAAATTTAAAAGGTACAAGTCTATTAATATCACTAATAGCATTATGCGCATTTACATTATACACACCTTCTGATACTCTAACAACAATAGGATCTTCATTATCATATTCGTCCTGAATCTCTCCTACTAGTTCTTCTAAAATATCTTCCATAGATACTATCCCGGCAACTTCACCAACTTCATTTGTAACAATAGCAATTTGCATATGTTTCTTCTGAAATTGTTTCATTACATTTTTTATAAGGGCATTTTCCGAAATAAAGATTGGCTCTCTTAATAAACCTTCTATATCCGTTTGATTAGGGTTTTCTAACAATTGTTTAATTAAATCCTTAGCATAAATAATACCTTTTATATTATCAAACTCCTCTTCATAAACTGGATAACGAGAATAACCTTCGTTAATAGCAAAATCTAAAGCGTCTTTTACTTTTGTATTAATATTAATAGCAGAAACATTTTTACGTAATGTTTGAATGTTCATTACTCGTCTATCATCAAAATCAAAAACATTTTGAATAAGATTTCTTTCTGATTCCCCAATAGCTCCACCTTCTGTACTTTCTGTAATAATCATCTTTAGCTCTTCTTCTGTATGGATATCTCCACCATGAATAGGGTGAACTCCAAAGGCACGAAGAATTACTGTTGCCAAACCATTCATTAACATAATAAGTGGTTTAAAAATGAAATAAAAAATACGTAACGGCCAAGCTACCGTAAAAGTAGTTTTTGTGGGGTATTGAATTGCTAACGATTTTGGCGCTAACTCTCCAAAAACAATGTGTAAAATTGTTATAATTACAAACGCTGCTGGAAATGCAATGTTATGAGCAATTGTTACCCAAGAAGGAGATGTTAAACCAACAACTTCAAATAATTTTACAATAATAGGAGTAAGAGAACTTTCTCCTACCCAACCTAAACCTAAGGAAGCTAATGTAATACCTAATTGTGTTGCGGCTAAATAAGAATCTAAATGCGTTACAATTACTTTTGCTGCATTTGATGTTCTTTCATTAATGTCTTGGTTAACCTCAATTTGAGATGAGCGGACTTTTACAATTGCAAATTCTGCTGCAACGAAAAAACCATTTAACAATACAAGAAATACTGTAAGCAAAAGTTTTGCTACAGATATCTCATCGGCGACATTGTGATTAGCAACTAAAAACAATGTCGAAATCTGGGAGTATGTATCCATTCTTTGAATTTAATAACTGGCTTTGTTATAAGTTTTTTATGACCAGTGAATCATTACATCTAAATTAATAAATTATTTTAAAAATACAATGCTTTGATTTGATGCAAAATTATAAAATTTATCAATATGAAATTTAAGAATTAATTGATTTTCAAAAAAGAATTTAAAAATTTAGTAAATTTCGAAACTATTTCAATCATAGAAATTAAATGCAAAATTTAGATTACATCATACAAGTTAAAAACCTTTCTATTTCATTCGGAGAAAAAAAAGTTTTAAATTCTATTAATTTTAATCTTAAAGAAGGGGAAACTTTAGGGATTGTTGGCGAATCTGGTTCGGGTAAATCTTTAACTTCTTTAGCTATAATGGGTTTACTAAATCCTTTAGCTAAAATACACGAAGGAAGCGAAATTTTATTTCGATATAAAGATAAAATGATTGATTTATTAAAACTTTCTAAAACAGAATTAGAACAGATAAGAGGTAATCAAATCGGAATGATTTTTCAAGAACCTATGACATCTCTAAATCCAAGTCTTCGTTGTGGTGAACAAGTTGCTGAAGCTGTTCGATTGCATTTAAAACTGTCGAAAAAAGATACCGAAGAAAAAGTTATTTCTCTATTCGAACAAGTTAAATTACCCAATCCTCAACGTATTTACAATGCTTTTCCTCATGAATTATCTGGAGGTCAAAAACAACGTGTTATGATTGCTATGGCCATTTCTTGCAAACCTAAATTACTGATTGCCGATGAACCTACAACAGCATTAGATGTTACAGTACAAAAAGCTACTTTAGATTTGCTAAAAGATCTACAAAAATCACACAACATGAGCGTTTTATTTATTTCTCATGATTTAGGTGTGATTGCAAATGTTTGCGAAGAAGTTCTTGTTATGTTTAGAGGAAACGTTGTTGAACAAGGAAATGTTGATACAATTTTTAACCATCCTCAAGAAAACTACACAAAAGGACTAATTGCTTGTAGACCTCGTTTAGATGAAAGAACTATACGTTTACCAACTGTAAAAGATTATTTAGAAAATCCTGATTTCAAAACAGATATCTACACCAATGAAGCAAGAGCTAAATTTCATGAAAAAATTTATTCTTCTGCTCCTATTTTAGAAGTCAAAAATTTAAAAAAATACTTTTATTCATCTGCTTTTTTTGGAGAATCATCAGTTCCAAGTGTAAAAGCTGTTGATGATATTTCGTTCAAAGTTTATCCAGGCGAAACAATGGGATTGGTTGGTGAATCTGGTTCAGGGAAAACAACTTTAAGTAGAACTGTTTTACTGTTGGAAAAACCAACAGAAGGAGAAATATATTTTAATGGAGTAGATATCACAAAATTAAAAAAAGAAGAAATAAGAAAATTAAGGAGAGAAATACAAATTATTTTTCAAGACCCTTATTCTAGTTTAAATCCAAGACAAACAGTTGCTCAAATAATAACCGAACCAATGGAAGTTCATAAAATTGGAAATTCAAAAAAAAAGCGATTAAATAAAGCTTCCGACTTATTAGAAAAAGTTGGATTATCTGCTCTTGACCTTACAAAATATCCACATGAGTTTTCTGGCGGACAAAGACAACGTATAGGAATTGCAAGAGCTTTGGCATTAAACCCTAAGTTTATTATTTGTGATGAATCTGTTTCTGCATTAGACGTTTCTGTACAAGCACAAGTTTTAAATTTATTGAATGATTTAAAATCTGAATTTGGATTCACTTGCATTTTTATATCGCATGATTTGGCTGTTGTAAAATACATGAGTGATCAATTATTAGTGATGCAACATGGGGAAATGAAAGAATTAGATGACGCTGATGAAGTTTATTTACATCCAAAAACAAGCTATACGAAAGAACTTATTGAGGCTATTCCAAAAATATAAATGATAGAAATATTTTAGCTTTTTAAAATTATATTTATTTCTTTGGGCAATCCCTTCGGATCGTGCTTTTTCGCTATATCTTTTTAGATTGGTTGTTTACTTTTTTAAAGATTTGTCATTGTATTTTGACTTGTATATTAAGCGAATTCAAATACAATCAATTAGATACAACCAATCTAAAAAGGATGTCGCTTCAATCACTATTGCAAATGAAGGATAAATAAATTAGATACTAAAAACCACGAGTAGAGATTTTTTTAAAATAAATAATAGAAACAATTTCAATAAAAAAATGGATTGAATAAATATTCAATCCATTTTTTTATATTTAAAAGTCTATTACTTTCTTATTTTGCAGAAGCAAATCTTTCAGCAACTTTATCCCAGTTAATTACACTGAAAAAAGCTTCAATATAATCAGGACGACGGTTTTGGTAGTTTAAGTAATAAGCATGTTCCCAAACATCTAATCCTAAAATAGGAAAACCTTGTACATCAGCAACTGGCATTAATGTAGAATCTTGGTTTGGAGTAGAAGTTACTACAACTTTACCATCTTTTACGATTAACCAAGCCCATCCTGAACCAAAACGAGTTGCAGCAGCTTTAGAAAATTCATCTTTAAAAGCTTCAAAAGATCCATAAGCAGCGTTAATAGCTTCTGCTACTTCTGCTGTAGGTTCTTTACTTCCTCCAGGAGTTAAAATTTCCCAGAATAAGTTGTGATTATAAAAACCACCTCCGTTGTTACGTACAGCTGGTTTATCTGTTCCTTTAGCTAAAATTTCTTCAATTGTAGCATTTGCTAAATCTGTTCCTTCAATTGCAGCATTTAAGTTATTTGTATAAGCAGCATGATGTTTATCATGATGAATTTCCATTGTTTTTGCGTCAATATAAGGTTCTAATGCATCAAATGCATAAGGTAATTTTGATAATTCAAAAGCCATAATATTTATTTTTTTAGATTTATTTATTTTTATAAATATACGGATATTTAAGCAAAAATAATTCCGAAGCTATAGATTTTTTAACAATATTTAATAGTAAAATCTTATTTTAGTAAAATCTAAAAATTTATAGAAATGAAAATAGCTTGGAAAATCATCAAATGGTTCATTGTTTTTATCTGCGCAATAATCCTAATTCTTTATGCAACAGGCAACAGCTATATTTTTAGAGGAGTTAAGTTAACCTATCTCAAAGGTCTAACAACTGCAAATATTAATGATTATAAAGATTTTGATAACAATGTTATTTTGGCAGGTGCTCCGCGAATATGGCAGAATCACATCAATTATAATGAATTTTCATTGTCAAAAAATTTCGAAAAAGAAATGAATGACTATAAATCTTCTAGCTTTATTATCATAAAAGACAATCAACTATTGAGCGAGTATTATTTTAACGGCTATGCACAAAATAGTATTACAAATTCGTTCTCTATGGCAAAAAGTTTCACGACAATGCTTTTAGGAAAAGCCATTGAACAAGGTTACATAAAAAGTTTAGATCAAAAAATTACAGATTTTTTACCAGAATTTAAGAATGATAAATTTGGTGCTGAATGTACTGTTGGTGATTTGTCTGCAATGACATCTGGATATGATTGGGATGAAAATTATTATTTCCCATTAAACCCAACTGCAAAAGCTTATTATGGTGATGATATTGTAAAACAAATTTTAGACAGAAAATTTGTTTCAAAACCAGGACAACATTTTAAATATCAATCTAGTGATACACAATTACTAGGTCTTGTTATACAACGAGCTATAAAAAACAAATCATTATCACAATATTTTCAAGAAGAATTTTGGCAACCAATGGGAATGGAATTAGATGCCCAATGGTCGAAAGATAATCCAAACGGAATGGAAAAAACATATTGCTGTTTTAATGCTTCTGCAAGGGATTATGCAAAACTTGGACAACTATTACTAAATGGAGGAAGTTGGTATGGAAAGCAAATTCTTGATGCTGATTTTGTAAAAAAAATGATTACTCCAAACTCTAAAGAATTTGCTGCAAATGAGAATAAAACATACGGTTACTCTATTTGGATGGATTATAACTACAAAACACCTTTTTATGCCATGTTAGGACATTTAGGACAACGAATCATCATTATTCCGAGTGAGAATTTAGTTATTGTAAGAACAGGCGAAACACATAACGATACACCAAAAAACAATCCAATAAAAGATGGAGATGTTTACCGATTAGTTGATGAAGCAATGCGAATAAATAGTAAAGTAAAAGAAAATGATACAGCGAATACCTTATAATAAAATCCTATTTTTAGATATAGAAACTGTTCCTCAAACTGATGATTGGAATCTTTTATCTGAGAGAACAAAAACTTTATGGGAAAAGAAAACTAATTTTCAACGAAATAACAATGAAATTTCCCCTGAAGAATTTTATCATGAACGTGCCGGAATAATGGCAGAATTTGGTAAAATAATATGTATCTCTGTTGGGATTATTGTAAAAGATTCTTTTATACATATAAAAAGTTTTTATGGACATGATGAACGTAAAATTCTTGAAGGTTTTAATACCTTACTAATTGAAAACTTTTTTAAACCTGATCATATATTATGTGCACATAACGGTAAAGAATTTGATTTTCCTTATATAGCAAGAAGAATGATTATAAATCAAGTTGAAATTCCTGCCATTTTACAATTGTTTGGTAAAAAACCATGGGAAATACAACATTTAGATACAATGGAGTTGTGGAAATTTGGTGATTATAAGAACTATACATCGCTTGATTTACTGGCTAATGTTTTAGACATTCCTACTCCAAAAGATGATATTGATGGCTCACAGGTTGCTCATGTTTATTACAATGAAAACAACTTAGAAAGAATAAAGGATTATTGCGAAAAAGATGTTATAACATTAATCAATGTATTCAGAAAACTGAGATATGATACTATTTTGCAACGAAAAGAAGATATTTAACTTAAAATGCGACAAGGATTGTAGTGGAAATCCTTTTATAAAAAATAACTGAGTTATTTTTTATAAAAGATTGAAATGAAAAGCCTGCCCGGTCGCCCAAAACAATAAAAAAACAATGAATAAATTAGTAAGAACAGATTCTAATCATCCTGATTTTGAGAAATTAGTTATTGAGCTTGACAAAGATTTAGCTGCAAAAAATGGTGAAAAAAATGATTTTTTTGCTCAGTACAATAAAATTGAACTCATCAAAAATGTTATACTTGCCTATGACAATGATGTTGTTGTTGGTTGTGGTGCAATGAAAGAATATGAAGATGGAACAATGGAAATTAAGAGAATGTTTGTTCCATTGGAATGTAGAGGAAAAGGAATTGCTGGTCAAATTTTAAAAGAATTACAAGTTTGGGCGAAAGAATTGGGTTATCAGAAATGTGTTTTAGAAACTGGAGATAAAATGATTGAGGCAATTGGACTTTATAAAAAAAATAATTTTGTTGTAATTCCGAATTACGGACAATATGCTTCTGAAGAAAGTAGCATTTGTTTTGAAAAACTATTAACAGAATAATTTTATAAAAAAACTACATTATCTAAAATAATGTAGTTTTTTATTTTTTAAATGGATTGAATTACTTGATCTATTGGTAAACGTTGTTTTGATGTAATATTTGGCTGATTTGTATCTTCTGGATTTCTATATCCTATAGCCACAGCAAATAATGTTTTATAATCTTTTAATTCTAAAATTTCATCAAATTCTTCGTTTAAAATTCCTTCCATTGGAGTACTATCTATACCAAGACTTGCACAAGCAGAAAGAAAATATCCTAAAGAAAGATAGACTTGATGTTGTAACCAAGATTTTGTAAATGCTTCCCCTTTTGCTTTCACATTCGTGAAATAATAATTAATATTTCCTTCTGGTAAATATTCCTTTATTTGTTTTTCGAACAATTCTATATTATCTAATGCACTAAAAACAACGACATGACTTGCATCGTTTATTTTTTCTCCATTAAAAGAAGATGCTATAGCTAATTTTTGTTTCATATCATGATCAGAAACAAAAATAAATTTCCATGGTTGACTGTTTATTGAAGATGGACTTAGTTGAAGAATTTCTTTTAATTCTTCAATTTCTTTATCAGAAATTTTACAATCACTTGCATACTTTTTTGTTGTATACCTTTTTTTTGCTAACTCTAAAAAATTCATACGTTTATTATTTTATTTTTATACTGTAATTTTTATAGTTACAAAACTAATTTAAGTTTAATATATTTGCAATAACGGTCATAAATGATAGTAGCAGATGTATAGCTTAGATGATAAAATATATCCTTGTAGTACAAGTATTACAATGAAATATATTGGAGGGAAATGGAAAGCGGTAATTCTAATCCACTTAATAGAGAAAAAACGTTACAGTGAACTAAGAAAAACTTGTCTTAATATTTCTGAAAGAACACTTAGCCTACAATTGAAAGAATTGGAAGCTGATGGTTTGGTAAAACGTACTGTTTATACAACAAAACCTCCACTAAAAGTAGATTATGAATTAACCGAATTTGGAAAAACATTAATCCCTTTATTACATGCTATTGCTAATTGGGGAGATGAAACAATAGAAGCTAATGATAAGATAACTATTGTAGGAAATTAATTGTAAATTAGTTATACACTAAATTTTAATGAAAACAATAAAAGAAAAATTAACTTATATTATCTATTGGATTATAATTTTTATTTCCTCTAGTTCTATGATTCTCTATGGAATTTTAAAACCATTTCAATTTGAATCCTTCAAAATAAATAATAATTCTGGATTATCTGAAGGACATCAATTAATGTGGTCTTTTTATTCCTATTCTGCAACTTATCCTATTATTATTGGAATATGCGAATTGATAGGAGGTTTATTTTTATTGTTTAATAGAACAAGAATTTTTGGTTGTATACTACTTACTATTCTACTTTCTAATATAATTTTACAAGATTATTTATATGAGATAAAAGCATTAAATACAGCGATTTATTACCAATCATTAATCATGTTAATACTGATTTTTGATAAAGAAAAAGTTAAAAAAGTTTTCATAGAATTGTTTCATATTAATCAAAAAAATAAAAATATTTCTTTATTAATAATAGCCTTAATTATTGCTATTCTATTTAAATTATTCGAAAATAAGTTTTTATAAAATAAAAAAATACTCGTCCAATTTTCGGTTGCTAAATAATGTTGTTCAGTTGTTCTTTTGTATAAAAATAACAACTATGAATTTTACTGAACTACATCAACAAACTACTCCTTTACTTATCGCAAATGTTTGGGATATACCAAGTACAAAAATTGCAGAAGAATTAGGATTTAAAGCATTAGGAACATCAAGTGCAGCAATAGCATCTCTTTTTGGTTATAATGATGGAGAAGATATATCTTTCTCCGAATTAGAATATATGGTAAAACGTATTCGTACAACTACTCAACTTCCGTTATCTGTCGATATCGAATCTGGATATTCTGATGATACAGATACTATTTCTAACAATATTATCAAATTAGTTAATTTAGGAATTGTTGGAATTAATATAGAAGATAGTAAGGTAAATGAAAAAAGAGAACTGATAAATGCAGAAAAATTTGGTCAGCAATTATTAGAAATCAAAACTATACTTAAGGCAGAGAATAAAGATGTTTTTATGAATGTTCGTACAGATACATTTTTACTTGGAGTTCATAATGTTATAGACGAAACAAAAAAAAGAATAGATTTATACACTAAAGCAGGAGCTGATGGAATTTTTGTACCTTGTATAGAGAATTCAGAAGATATACAAGAAATTGTAAATTACACAAAATTACCAATTAATGTAATGTGTATGCCAAATCTCCCTGATTTCGAAATTTTGAAAAATTTAGGTGTAAAAAGAATAAGTATGGGAAATTTTTTATTCGATAAAATGTACCATAATTTCAAAGAATTAGAAAATGATGTTTTAATAAACAAATCATTTAAATCTATATTCTAATGTTAATAACAGATAAACATAAAATAAATGAATACTACAAAGCTTTGGTAGATAGAGAACAAAGCTTTGTAGGTATTTTTTTTGTTGGTGTAAAAACAACATCTGTTTTTTGTATTGCAACATGTAGAGCTAGGAAACCTAAGCAAGAAAATGTAGAATTTTTTAGTTCTTTTAAAGATGCTTTAGATAATGGTTACAGACCATGTAAAATTTGCAAACCGACAGAAAATGCAAATGAAACACCAGAACAAATAGAAACTGCTATTCAGTTGGTAAAAGATAATCCAAAACAAAAAATAAAAGATTATCAACTACGAGAAATTGGTATAAGCCCAGAAGTTGTAAGAAGATGGTTCAAAAAAAACTATGGTATAACTTATCAAACTTTCCAGAGAATGTACAGAATAAATAGTGCATTTCAGGAATTAAAAAACGGGAAAAATACAACAAATACAGCGTTTGATTCTGGTTATGAATCATTAAGTGGATTTGGTTATACATTTAAAAAAATTATGGGAAATTCACCTAAAAATAGCGAAGATAAAACAGTAATTTTAATAAGTAGACACACAACTCCAATTGGTCCAATGTTTATTTGTGCGACAGAAAATGGAATTTGTTTAGTTGAATTTGTTGATAGAAAAATGCTAGAAACAGAATTTAAAGATTTACAAAATAAATTGAATGCTGTTATTGTTACTGGAGAAAATGAGCATATAAAATTAGCTAAACAAGAATTAGATGAATATTTTAATGGTACAAGAAAGGAGTTTACAGTAAAACTTATAACTCCTGGAACAGATTTTCAGAATTCTGTTTGGGCTATCCTTCAAGATATACCTTATGGGAAAACCGTAAGTTATCAAACTCAAGCAGAAAAATTAAACAACGCAAAAGCAATAAGAGCTGTAGCTTCTGCGAATGGACACAATAGAATTTCAATCATTATCCCTTGCCATAGAGTAATTGGAAAAGATGGAAAAATGACTGGTTATGGCGGAGGAATAGAACGTAAAAAATGGTTATTAGAACATGAAGAAAAAAATTCAGCTCCCTATCAATTAAAGATTTACTAATGGATAACCTGGATATTAATTATGAAATAATACAACCTGATAAATCTATTTCTGATTTTGTAGAAAGTTTTTGGTTCATAAAAAATAAAACTGTTTAAACTTTTAAAATTATATTTATTTTTTCTTGGGCAATTGCTTCGCACCGTGCTTTCTCGCTATATCTTTTTAGATTGGTCACATTGTATTTCGACTCTACTCAATAACCAATTCAAAATGAATGACCAATCTAAAAAGGATGCCGCTTCAATCACTATTGCAAATAAATGACTAATATTAAATTCTAAAAGCTTTATTAAACAAATTATTCAAAAAATAGTTTAAACAATTTCGATTAACTACTATTAGAAAAGAATCTTTATTGAGTAATAATGACTAAATTTATTTAGACAAAAATTATCAAAACAATGAAAATTCTTTCTTCAGCACAAATAAGAGAATTAGATCAAAAAACGATAGCAATACAAAATATATCATCATGGGATCTTATGGAAAGAGCTTCTGTAAAAGCTACAGAATATATTTTATCTTACATTGAATCCTCTAATATATCATTTAATATTTTTTGTGGAAAAGGAAATAACGGAGGTGATGGTTTAGCGATTGCAAGATTACTTTCCGAGAAAAATTTGAATGTAAAAGTATTTTTATTAAAAGCTGATAGTTATTCTATTGATAATCTTCAAAATCAAAAATTATTAAAAGATTTAGAAATTGAAATTTCATTTTTTACCATTCATGATAAGATAAATATCGATAATAAAAGTGTAATTATAGATGCTATTTTTGGTACAGGTTTCAATAGAAAATTAGAAGACGATTGGCAAAATATATTCTTACAAATACAAAAATCGAATCCTTATAAAACTATAAGTATAGACTTACCTTCTGGTTTTCTATCCGATTTTGCTATGCATGAGCATTTTCCATGTATAAAAGCTGATTTGGTTCTTACGTTTGAAATACCAAAACTTGGTTTACTGTTTCCTTCTTCTCAAAACTACTTAAAGGAGTTTAGTATTTTAACTATTGATTTGGATAAAGATATAAGAGAAGCCTATTCATCAAATTATTTTTATGTTGATCAATCAATGGTTAAAAACATTTTGAAACCGATTTCTAAATTTTCTCACAAAGGTAATTTTGGACATACGCTGATTATCGGAGGAAGTTATGGAAAAATAGGAGCTCCAATTTTAAGTGCTAAAGCAGCTCTGAAAACTGGAAGTGGATTAGTCTCTGTGTATGTTCCAAAATGTGGCTATAACATTGTACAATCAACTTTGATTGAAGTTATGTGTATTACTGATAAAGCAGAAAATGACATTACAGGAATTCCTGATTTATCTTTATATAATTCTGTTGCAGTAGGAATGGGAATTGGTCAGAATACAGAAACTGAAAATGCTATTTTATACTGTTTTAAAAATAATCCAAATAAAAATTTTGTCATTGATGCTGATGCATTAAATATTTTATCAAAACAAAAAAATCCGTTTAGTATTATTCCCAAAAAAGCTATTCTAACTCCACATCCAAAGGAATTAGAAAGATTAATAGGAAAATGGAATAATGATTTTGAAAAAATTGAAAAAGTAAAAGAAATAGCAAAACAGTATCAAATAAACATCATTATAAAAGGTGCTTATACTGCAAGTGTTTTATCAACTGGAGAATGTTATTTTAATTCAACAGGTAATTGGGGAATGGCAACTGCAGGATCTGGAGATACTCTTTCTGGAATATTAGCATCACTTTTAGGACAAGGATACTCTTCTCATGAAGCGTGTATTTTAGGTGTTTATTTACATGGATTGGCTGGAGATTTAGCAATAAAAAACATTCATCCTCATTCCTTAATTGCTTCAGATATATCAAACTATTTATCTGAAAGTTATATGTTTTTGGGGAAATAAAAAATCAAGTTAAAAAAATAAGAAGGTTGTCATTAATGACAACCTTCTTTTACTATATTAAAATAATTTAATTTAAAATTAATTACCCCAACCTGGATATTGAGTAATTGTAGTATTATTATTCAATGAATAAGATGGAATAGGGAAAACAAATAATTTATCTCCTGAAGAGACTGAACAATTTGAATTACAATTTGTTAATCTATTTATAGATAGGTTATTACGCTTTAAATCATAAAATCTATGCCCTTCTCCTGCAAATTCTTTTTGTTTTTCAGCAAGTACTGATGTCAATGCATCTCCAGAGTAAGTTGTTCCACCTCTTTCTGTAGCAAAATCATTTAATTCAGATAAAGCTGTTGAACCTTGTCCAGATTTCGCCATAGCTTCCCATTTAATAAATAAAGCTTCTGACAAACGTAAAACCTTTACATTACCAATATATTGAACATAACTATTTCCTTCTTTAATCGTCTTTCTATATTTATTTATAAAATAACCAGCTGGAGAATCATAGCTACGTGTATCAGCAACAAATAGTTTTTTTCTTTCATCATTATCTGAATATCCACTAACAACATTTGCACGAGCTAATATAGATCTTCTAGTATTCAATCCTGTTTCTGTCGTTGTAGTATTCATTGGATCTAAATAATCATATAATACACCCATTGTATAATTTGGACCAGGATTATTTAAGTTTGTTAAACCTACTTCCCATACAGTTTCTGGCTGATTTTCAAAAGAAGCTTCAGTTTCACCATAAAAATACTCCTCAATTTCACTTTTTTGTAATAATGAAAAACTTGAAGGTTTATTATTTAGTGTTTCATTAGCATATTTTATTGCATTAGTATAATCTCCTTTCCATAAATATGCTTTTGCTAATAATAATCTTGCAGCTGTAGCACTTAAATATGCTTTACTTGTTGGATTTTCATCTGACAATTCAATTCCTTTTTCCAAATCAGATATGATTTGTGCGTAAGTAGCTTCAACTGTTGAACGTGGAAATTTAGCATAAGCATTAAATTCTCCAGTAGGTAATGCAATTCCATATTCTTGATTTTTCCCTGATGTAGGATTTTCAGCCCATCCCATAGCTAAATACAAAAATGCCATACCTCTTGCAGTATAAGCCTGTCCTTTATAACCTTTTACTACTGAAGTTTCTTCAATACTTGAATTTAAAACTAAATTAGCTTGCGAAACTACATCATATAATTCATCATATTCAGCTGTAAAATCTGAAGAAGAAGGAGTCCATGAAAGATTACTTGAAGTAAGAAAATAACCACTATTATTTGAACTAACGAAAAACTCATCAGAAGCTACATTTCCTACATTTATTACAGTCGAAGCAAAAGAATTTTCTGTTGACATTTGTTGATACATACCAATCAATACCTTCTGCATTGTAACAGCATCTTTAATTGGATTAATGCCATCTTGAATCCCCTGACCATAATCAGGAAATTGATTTAAATCATCTTCACTACAAGAATAAGTTGTTAATAAAAATGCTGATAATATTAATATTTTTATTTTTTTCATTTTTTTTTCATTTTTAAAAATCAATAGATACTCCAATTGAATAACTTCTCATGATAGGTGAAGTGTAATCAAAAACTCCTTTTCCTTGCCAAGTATATGTTGAAGCATTTGAATTCGATTCAGGATCAAATGTTAAAGATTTATCAAATACCCAAGTAACTAAATTTTGTCCTCTTAAATAAATTGATAAATTATCAATTCCAGAATCTTTTAATTTATCCCCAAAACTATAAGCAATTTTTAATTCTTTTAAACGTATAAAATCACCATCTTTTAGATATCTAGAAGAAGCTCCATTTGAATTTGTTCCATTACCCCAAGTTTGTTTTGGATTAGAGGCATCCGTATTATCAGGAGTCCAAGAATCATATAATGCACTTGAAAGTTGATTATAAGTAACTGAAGACCCATCACCTAAACTATACGATTGCCATCTGTCATAAACTTGATAATCAAATGAACCTGAGAAAAATGCACTCAATGTAATATTTTTCCATGTCATATCAGATCTTAAACCTGCCATATATACAGGAAAAGGTGTTTTCCCTTGGAAAAACTGTTGCGCTTGTGATCTATTTGATGTAGTTGCTGTTTTGGTATCATCGGTCCAATACAATGCACTTCCTGTTGTTGGATCAACACCTGCCCAACCGTAAGTATAATACTCTCCAAATTGTTTTCCCTCTTGAATTGCTTTTAAGAACCCACTCAAGTATCTAGCATTTGGATCAAGCATTTGACCAATTTTTGATTTATTATAAGATGCATTAAGAGTTAAAGACCATTTAAAATCACCTTTATTAAAAGGACGAACTGTTAATATTGCTTCAATACCTTTATTTTTAATTTCTCCTATGTTAGTAAATGATGTGTTTTGAGGAGAAGGTGTCTCATAAGATATCTCATATGGAAAAATTGCTTTTGTTGTTTTTTTATTATAAACATCAATAGATCCACTTACTAACCCATTACCAAATCCAAAATCAACACCTAAATTTAATTGTTTTGTTGTTTCCCATCTTAAATTAGGATTTCCAACATTTGAAATAATAAACCCTTTAGTTCCATCATATTGATTTGATATTCCAAGATAAGAAACTCCATTATAAACAGATCCCCAAGAATCAGCATATGGTATATTACCTAATTCTCCATAATTTCCTCTAATTGTTAAATTATCTAAACTAGATGAATTTATATCTTTTGCTAGATTGTATGATCCTCCAGCAGACCAAAACCATCCCCCTTTATTATTTTCACCTAAAGTTGAATTATTATCATTTCTTACTTGACCAGAGATAGTTAATCTACTATTAAACACATAATTTAAACGTGCAAAATATGAATATTGTATCCATTTTCTTTCATAAGAATTTGCAGTTATTATTGTTCCTGCATTAGCTAAATAAGGTTTTGGAATTAAAAAATCTTGACCTTGAGCAGATGAATAATTCATTTTATGCTCTTGGTACTCCATCCCTAAATATGCTTCAAAATTATGTTTTTCAGCAAATATTTTTTTAAATGATGCTGTATTTATCCAGTTCCAGTCTAAAAATCTTGAATTTGTTTCATACAATCTACCATTATAATTCACTCCATCACCATACCAAGGATTATCCCATCTTGACTCATTTAATTGTTGATATTGTGTACCAAAATTAGTATCAAAAGCTAGTTCTTTTGTAATAGTGTAAGTTCCATATACAGATGCTAATAATGTAGAAATATTACCTTCAATATGACTATACTTCTGAATAGCAACTGGATTAAATGCTCCAGCTCCACCTAAACTTAGATTATATGAACCGTCTGCATTATAAATTGGACTTGTAGGTCTAACTGTCCATTGAGTTAACCAAGGATTAGCAAATGCACCTCCAGCTAAATATGTTTTATTTTTAACTGATGAAAAATTTGCATTCGCTCCCATTTTAAATCTGTCAGAAGCTTTATGGTCTACAGCTAAAGATGTACTTAGACGATCAAATTTAGAATTTAAAGTTAAAGGGTCATTATCATAATATGAAAACCCTGTTCTAAATGAAGTATTCTCACCTCCACCAGAAGCAGAAAAATTATATGTTCTAACTGAAGAAGAGTTTCTTTGAACAGCTTTTCTCCAATCAGTATCTGTTACACCATCCCACTTAACATAAGTTTTAAATTGTTGATATCCTTCTTCCCTTGATGTAGCTAGACCACTATTATAACGTAATAAACCACCCCATTGAACAAATTCTTCAGCATTCATATATTTATTTTTATTGAATGCTTCATCTTGAAATGCAAAATCAGAAGAAAGATTAAATCTTGTTTTTTGATTAAATTTACCTCTCTTTGTTGTGACAACAATTACTCCATTTGCCCCTCTAGCTCCATATAAAGCTGTTGCAGATGCATCTTTCAATACAGTAACTGATTCTATTTGATTTGGATCTATAGAAGATAATGGATTAAATGAAGTCATTAAACCTGCATTATCAGCTCCCTTCCCTACAACTACACCATCTATTACATATAATGGATTTGTTGTTCCAACAAAAGATCCTGCACCGCGAATCGCTATGATATTAGCTGATCCAGGCTGACCTCCTCCTGTAGAAAAGTTAAGACCTGCAACACGACCATTTAAAACCTCATCAACTGAAGCTACAGGTGTACTCTCAAAATCTTCTTTTTTTACTGTTTGATATGATCCTATTTTTTGAGCTTGATCTAATTTAATCCCTCCTAGAATAGTTACTTCACCTAAATTAATATCTTTAGATTCTGTACTATATCTTAAAGTTCCCAAATTAGTTGATGTAACTTTAAATTCTTTTCCATTTACAACTAAAGTATCCCCAACTTTAGCGTCAATGTTGAAATTTCCATCTTCATCTGTAATTGCAGTTTTATTAGTACCTTTCACAGTAACTTCTACATCAGACTCAGGGAAATTATTCGCATCGTTAACTACTCCCGTAACTTGAGCAAAAGCAATAGTTCCTAATCCTAGGAATGCTAAAAAGCTCAGAGATGTTAATCTTCTCCTCATAGTTTAATTTTTTATAACATTTTAAACAAAACTCTAACTTTTTTTTAATAAAAAAAAATGTTAAATAAAAAAAAATTAAATTTTTAATGTTAAATATTAAATTTAGATTATTTAATTACACAAATTTAGAACACTTAAAAACTACTATTAATCAAAAACATAACAATACACAACCAAACAAATCTATTAGATTATTAGTTTTTAACAATATTTATATAAGTAAAAATTATTAAAGATAGATTAACAAAACATTATGTTAATGTAAAATTTAATTTGACCCTTTTAAAAATTAACGGCTTCATTATTTAGTATGTGATTTGCAATAGTGATTGA
>DJDD01000071.1 GCA_002430925.1 Flavobacteriales bacterium UBA5933 | reverse complement strand
GATGGGTAATTAAGTAAAAAAAATCCGAAGAAATATTATTTCTTCGGATTTTTTTTACTTCTAAAGTTTCCATGTTAAAACTAAAGTGCAGTCTTTTTATTATTTATATATTATCCGTATTAAAATTTATTAACATAAGATTGATTAAACTTATTAAATAAATAATTCTAATAAACAAGATTTGTCTTAAATCTCTTATTATCTTGCAAACAAATACAAACTTTTAATTTTACACATAATGAGATTTTTTTTTACTGGACTAATAATGTTATTCGCTTCACAAGTTATGATTGCTCAAAATCTAGACTTTTCAATCGATAAATTATCTCCAGGAATCAATGATTATACAATTCAACTTGCGGATAAAAATGAAAAATCAACTCTCCCTGTTCGTATTATAAAAGGAGAAAATAAAGGACCTGTATTTACAATTATCGCGGGAATACATGGTTATGAATACCCTCCTATTATTGCTGTACAGCAATTAATGAACGAAATTGATTACAAAAAATTAAAAGGAACTTTGGTTATTTTACCTATAGCAAATACAGCAGCTTTTAGTGGTCGTTCTGTTTTTTATAATCCCATTGATGGAAAAAATCTAAATACCACTTTTCCTGGTAAACAAAACGGAACTATTACAGAACAGATTGCTTATCAAATAACCAACAAAATAATTCCAATTTCTGATGTTTTTTTAGATATACATGCTGGTGATGCAAGCGAAGATCTAATATCATTTATTTGTTTCTACAATGCAGAAAACTTTCCTAAACAAACAGCAGAAGCTAAAAGGTTAAGTGAACTTGGAGGCTTTGAAAATGTAGTTTCTTACCCTTATACGTTAAAACAAAACGAACCTGCATTATACGCTTTTAAACAAGCTGTACAAGATGGAAAAGTTGCACTAAGTATAGAAAGTGGAAAATTAGGTAATGTACAAGATGAAGCTGTAAAGGAAATTAAAAACTCTGTTTATTTAATGCTAAACAATCTTGCTATTTATAAAAAAGAAAATCTTGTTCAGCCATCTAAAATAAATAATTTCAGAAAACAATCTTATATAAAAACTGATGTAAAAGGATTTTTTTATAGCGATTTAAAAGCTGGAGATAAAATAACAGAAGGTCAAACTGTTGGTTATGTTACAGATTTTTTTGGAAACAAAATAAAGGATATAAAATCAAATGCTTCTGGAATTATTTTATATAAAATTGGTACTCCTCCCGTAAATCCAAATGAAACTATTTTTTGCATTGCTTCAAACAATTAAAGTATACTTTATAAGTAATTGTTTATATTTAAATAATAAAAACAACTTAAATGAGTGACAAGAAATTTAACATTGCTATTTTAATTGACGGAGATAATGCTCAAGCTAAACTCCTAAAACAAACTATAGAAGAGGTTTCTAAATATGGAAAAGCAACTATTCGAAGAATTTATGGCGACTGGACTTCCAATGTGATGAATTCTTGGAAAGATTTAATCAATCAATATTCCATTAACCCTATTCAGAAATTTTCTTACACAACTGGAAAAAATTCTACAGATGGTGCTTTAATAATTGATGCTATGGATATTTTACATAGTAAAAGTGTTGAAGGATTTTGTATTGTTTCTAGTGATAGTGATTATACTGGTTTAGCAAAAAGAATAAGAGAAGAAGGTTTATTTGTAATGGGAATTGGAGAAAAGAAAACACCTGAAGCTTTTGTAAAATCTTGTGATATTTTCACTTTTACCGAGAATATTTCTCCTAAACCAAAGAAAGTTGAAAAAACAACAAGAAAGCCAGAAAGACAAGAAAAAAATAACACTCCAAAGAAAATTAATAAAAAAGGCTCTCTTATATTAACTGATAACGATTATGAAACAATATCAAAAGCGTTTGAAATTTCTATAAATGACAACGATGTCGCTTATGTTTCTAACGTTGGTGCAAACATTCGTAAAATTGATCCTAGTTTTGATACAAGAAGTTATGGTTTTTATTCCCTAACAAAATTATTTGACAACTTAGATGAATTTGAAATTATCAAAAATGAAGTTGGAGATTTAAATCATCCACTAATTAAAAGAGTTCAATAAGATTTTTCAGAAAAAAGGATTTTTTATAATAACATCAAAAGCAATGTAATTTGCTGAATGTGGATGTATAGTTCCTAATAAATCATTTTTATATCCTAAATCTAATTGAATAGGTATCGTTGATGGTGAATAAGAATAATACAACATAAATCGACTTTCATTGTATGAATACTTTGACCAATCTTCATTTTTATGATCATGATCAAACGTAAATAATTGTTCGGAACTACCTATAATTCTATGTTCATTTTGTTTATCTAAATTAAAAATAAACTGTAAACGAAATCGAGTTCTAAATTCTAAATCTTCTGTAGGTAAATCAAAATCTGAAGTATAAAAGCGTCTAACTTCTTGTCTAAAAGTTGGAACAATAGTCAGATAATTTAATTTAAAAGGATAATTTACTGATCCATACGTTCTAAACTCTTGTTTTACAGATTGATTTATATTATCATCAGTATAGGAATACTTTGTTTTATGTTTATAAATAAAAGAAAGTGCATACCTCCAGTTATTCACTTTCATTTTATGAGTTATTGCTTCATTTAATACCCATGAATCCTTTCGATCAAGGGGATCATAGTTTCTTATACTTTTATTTGCCCAGCCTACATACGTCATAGACTCCCATGTTTTTGCTGAATTTAATTTTTGCTGAATACCTAAAGCACTCCATTCTGCTATCTGTGCATCTCCTACTCCAGTTGGAGATATTTGAGCATTTATATTTCTATCAATAACTAAAAATAGAATTAACAACGTTAATTTTGAAAATATATTTGTTTTATAATCAATCATTTAATACCTTTAAGAAGATAAAATATTTAT
>DJDD01000103.1 GCA_002430925.1 Flavobacteriales bacterium UBA5933 | reverse complement strand
ATACTTTACGCAGATATACAAAGTATTTAGGGTTGTTAAGTTTGTATGTGATTAAGTTCTTCTGTTATTAAGTTATTAGTTTTTAGTAGTTAAACGTATTACGTAAAACTTAGAACTTATAACTCACAACTCATTACTTCTAATATGGTTGTTAAGTTTTTATGTGTTTAAGTTTTTATGTTTTTCAGTTCTTCGCTTCTTCCGTTATTAGTGATTAGACGTATTACTCACAACTTAAAACTTAGAACTCATAACTTCTAATATTGTTTTTCAGTTTTTAGGTGGTTAGGTTCTTCAGTTCTTTTGTTTTTAGTTTTTAATAACTATACTTATTACTTAAAACTTAAAACTCATTACTTGAAACTTCTAGTTTCTAATTTCTTACTTCGTAATTTGCAATAGGGATTGAAGTGGAAATACTTTTCTAATTGGTCATTGAGGTTCTCGAAATGAATAATTAAAAAAGATTGCAACGTAAAGCCCGGTCCGAAGGGATTGCCCAACTAAAAATTATTTTTATATTTATTTAAAATTAATTTAGTTAATAAGATGTTTAAAAACCTTCTTTTATATTTTACTTTTTTCATTTCTATTGTTATTTCTGCTCAGGAGATTCATACAAATGAATATAAAACCAATATTAGTTTAAGTGATTTTCATTTGAATGGAAAAGTAAAGAATATGCTTACAACAGCAAAAAACATTAATGGTGAATATGCGACTTTGCCTTTTTATGAGAATGAATTATATAATCAAATTTCATTAGAATTTAATCGATATGGTTTGTTAGATAAACAGACAAATTATTTAGATTATAGAGGTCGATTAGGTGTTTATAGTTTTGTAGATTATGTGTACAAGGATTCGAAATTATTAGTTGGCGAGAAGAAAACTATTATAAATAATGGTGAAGATCCGAAACGTATTGCTTCTGATAAAAAATATATTTACGCGAATAATAATTTAGTTGGTTTGGTTGAAGTTTTGAAGAATAAATCTTCTTCGATAACGAATTATGAAACTGATTTTGAATATTCTAATCAACTGAATAAAATTGTGACTAAAATTGAAGGTAAAATAATTTCGGAAAATAATCTTACTTATAATAAAAATGGATTATTGGTTTTAAATGAATTGACATCTTTCGATGGAAGAAAGGGAAATAAAACTTTTTTTATTTATGAAAATAATGAACCCATTTTTCAACAAAAGATAGGAGGAAATATAAATACGGTTACTTTTTTTGATAAAAATTCATTGTCTAAAATTCAATCTTTTGATTCGAATAAAGATTTGGTTTATGAAGCTAGTTTTAACGCAAGAAACGAAATAGAATCAATCAAGAGGCAATATTTCAAGAATGGAAAATCTTTTTTGTTTGATTACGAAATAAAGTACAGTTATGACAAATTTGATAATTGGATTTTAGCTGATGTTTATGAAGGTTCAAAATTGAAATATACTATAAATAGGGAGATAAACTATTACTAGAAATTAAACATTGAATAGTTTTTTAAGATAGCTTCATTTCTTTGTAAAAAGCTTTGTAATTTTGTATACATAAAAATATACAACCAGAATGAAGCATCAAGCAGTAGAAGGTTTTTCTAAACTATCAAAAGAAGGTAAAATAGAATGGGTAGTGAATGAATATTTGAATGGCGATGAAAAAGCTATTGATATATTTAAACAGTATTGGAATGATGACGCTGATTTGCAAAAGTTGCATGATGAGTTTTCTGAGAATACGATTTCTAATTTTTATATGCCTTTTGGTTTGGCTCCAAACTTTTTAATTAATGATGAGTTGTATACAATACCAATGGCTGTAGAAGAATCTTCTGTAGTTGCTGCGGCTTCTAAGGCTGCAAAATTTTGGTTGACTCGAGGTGGTTTTAAAACCACAGTTCTTTCTACAACAAAATTAGGTCATGTGCATTTTATGTTTGAAGGAGATTTTGAGCAATTAAAAAATGCATTTGAAAAGAAAATAAAAAATCAATTGATAGAAGATACAAATGATATTACCAAAAATATGCGTTCACGCAATGGAGGTATTTTGAATCTTGAATTAATTGATAAAACATCAGATTTAGAGAATTATTATCAGATTAAAGGTTCTTTTGAAACTGTTGATTCAATGGGAGCTAATTTTATTAACTCGTGTTTAGAACAGTTTGCAAAAACACTGAAAAACGAAATAGAGTTAGATAATAATTTTACGCAAGAAGATAAAAATTCATTGCAAATAGTAATGTGTATTTTATCTAATTATACTCCAGATTGTATTGTACGCGCAGAAGTTTCTTGTCCAGTTGAACAATTAGCTGATGGGAATGTTTCTGCAGAAGAATTTGTAGAAAAATTCTCTAGAGCTGTGCGTATTGCAGAAATAGAACCTTATCGCGCTACTACACATAATAAAGGAATTATGAATGGGATTGATTCTGTTGTTATAGCAACAGGAAACGATTTTAGAGCTGTAGAAGCTTGTGCTCATACTTACGCAACAAAAGATGGTTCTTATTCATCACTTACACATTGTGAAGTAAAAGATGGTATATTTCGTTTTTGGATAGATTTACCAACTGCACTTGGAACAATTGGTGGATTAACAGCATTGCATCCTTTAGTAAAATTAGCTTTAGCAATTTTAGGGAAACCTAGTGCAAAAGAGTTAATGGGATTTGTTGCTGTTGCAGGTTTAGCTCAAAACTTTGCTGCATTAAGCTCTTTGGTTACAACAGGAATACAGAAAGGACATATGAAAATGCACTTAATGAATATCCTGAATCAGTTAGAAGCTACAGAAGAAGAAAAACACTACTTTACAACTTTTTTTAAAGATAAAACAGTTACACACCATAATGTGATAGAAGAGTTTTGTCGTCATAGAGGAGTAGAATCTGTAGAAGAATTAAAAAAATAATTGGTGGATTTAGAAGAATATTTTCAGAAAGCAAAACAAAAGCAGAAAGAGCATCAAGCATTTTTGAAGAAACTTAAAAAGAAACCTCCAAAAAATCTTGATCAAAAGATGGAGGAAATTCATGAAGAAGTTTTTGACCGTATTGATTGCCTTTCTTGTGCGAATTGTTGTAAAACAACTGGTCCTTTATTTACAAATAAAGATATAGAAAGGTTAGCACATGTTTTTCGTTTGAAACCAAGTCAGTTTATAGAAAAATACTTAAGAATTGATGAAGACAATGACTATGTTTTGCAACAAGTGCCTTGTCCTTTTTTAGACACAGATAACTATTGTTTGGTTTATGAAGATAGACCAAAGGCTTGTAGAGAATATCCTCATACAGATCGTAAGAAGTTTTATCAGATTAATGATTTAACTTTAAAAAATACGCTTATTTGTCCTGCAACTTATGAAGTTGTAGAACAAATGCAACAAGAATTAAAAATATAATAAATGGATATCATATTAAAAATTATAGCATTTGTAATGTTGATTTTTCCTACAATTTATCAAGCAATTGCTGGTTTTAGAACAAAAGATCAAGCAGTTGTAAAAAAAATAGGTTGGCAAAGTGTTATTATGCAAGTTATAGGAACGCTATTGGCTTATTTTATTTTTATAAAAATTGGTCAGGATAAGCAAATTGCTATTTATGTAGGTTTTATGTTTTTTATGTCTTTAGCTATTCTGGTTTTTATACAGAATATATTGATTTACTTAAAAAATAATAACGATAAATTTTAATTTATTACCTTTGCGACAAGGATCGTAATGGCATCCTTTTACAAATGGATTCTTAATATAAAGTATTTGTTTCCATTTGTAAAAGATATAATGGAGAGCCTGGCTGTCGCCCAATAAAAAATTAGGCTAATAGATTGACATATTGTTCAGCTTTCTCTATAATTTTTTCTTTTACTTCATCGTAATTAGCATCGAAAAAGCTTCTTAATCTGAAACGAGATTTTTTGGTTTGTATCGTTAGAATCTGAGTTTTATTTAATCGAAGTATATCTTCTTCTTCGTACAAATAATAAATTGCACGATAGGGAATTTCGTCTTTTTTGAAGATGGTTCTTATTTCAAACGTTTCATCTTTTAATTTGAATAATGTAAGATTGAATGTGATATCGTATAAAATAAAGAATGAACCAAGAAGTGAAATCATGAAAATTCCTAATCTTAGAAAAGGTTCTTTGATAAATAAATTTCCTCCGAACCAAAAAGTTTTGACAAATTCGAAGTTAATCATCATGAATATTAAAAATATTATGATGGGAATAGAAAATTGCCAACTTAACTTAGATTTTACCATGATTAACTTATTTTCACTAATATACGTTATTTTTAAACTAGTTTTTTAGAAAAAAATAAAAAATTATAAGAAAAAAAACCTCAGACTAACTGAGGTTTTGATTTATAAAAATGTAATAAATATTTAGTTTCTTAAACTATTTTTGAGGATACTATTTATAAACCAATATTTATGCCAAATTGAAGCATTTTTCTATTATCAAAAGTTTTTTCTTTAAAATAGTTATTAAAATCTTTTCTAACGAAGACATTAACTAGTCCTAAACCAACAGTTATTTCGGCTCCATAAACAAAATTGTTTACGTTGTAATTTCCTTTTTCTCTGCTACGTATACCTTTACCTTTTATAATGTTATTTGAAGAAAGTAATGCTCCTCCATAAGCATAAGCAGCAATGTAATGTTTAGATTTTGGTCTGTAGGCAAAATTTTCAGTTGCTTGTTTTAGTTTAGAGAAGTTAAATTTGAATCCGATAGGAGCTAAAATATAAGCAGATCTTAATTTTGATTTATCTAAAGATTTATCACTTTTTAGTAGCCCAACATTTCCGTCATCATCACGATTAAACTTCATGCTATCGTCTAATCGATAAGTTCTCCATGATAACAATCCTCCTACTAAGAAATTAATTGGACTTGTAATGGATAATTGACGTTCGTACATTAACCCTACAGTAAGATTACTAGAGAATTTTTCATGTTTATTTAATTCTTCATTTTTTCTACCTGTAAAAGCCATATATCCAAAAGATCCGTATCCATTTATTTGGTTAATTATTTTATGTCTTTTTCTTATGTCTTCTTCTGTGCTAGTTTCTATTGGATCTTCATCATTCATGATAGAAAATGCAACTTGTTGTTTTATAATATCATCTAAATTGAAATTAATTTCTTTGATTCTATCGTTGATGACCGTAGAATATACTTTTGCTAATGTTTCTTTTTTTGCATTAGCTTCATTTATGGTAATTTTATCTTGTTTTAAATCTTCATCAACTTCGGTAATCTTTTTTTCCATGGCAGTTTTTTCTTCTTTTACAATTTCTCTGATGATAAGTGTAAATTCAGTAATTCTGTCTTGTACAATAGGGCTTATTTTGTCACTATTTTTATCATTCAAATCAAACTTAATTTTTTGAGAATAGGTAAAGTTTGAAATAAGAAAGCAAGAGAATAAAAATATTGTGTATCGATTAATTGTTTTCATAGTAGGATTACAGGATATTATTTTTTTACATCAATAGATACAACTCTTGATTTGTTAGATTCTTTTATATTTTCTTTATTTTCGATAGAATATAATAACATATCAGGATCAACGTAATTATTTTCTTTTTTAGCTTTTTTAATAGAATCTAATTTATTTGCAGCAACAAGATTTTTCTTTTGCTCAATAATGGCTTTTAGTTCACTTTTATTATTGATTGCAGAATCCTTTTTTTCTTTTGTTTTAGCTAATTCAATATTATTTGTATTCTTTTTTTCAATTTCAACGGTAGAAGTATTTTCTATTTTATTTTTTTCATTAGTAGCTAATGTATTATCTGTTGAGTAGTTTGTATGATCTAAATTTTGTGATGTAGTATCAATATGTAAATCATTTTTAACGAAATCTGTCTTAGGAATGTAATCTTCCTTTTTATTTGTAAATAAATAAATAGTTGTAGATAGTGTAAAAATAAAAAACACAGCAGCAGATAACCACCATTTGTAATTGGAGTTTTTTGTAGTTGGAATTACTTCCATTCTTGCTTGTATTCTATTCCAGCTATCATGAGAAGGATTAAGCTCTCTTTGGTTTAATTCTTCTTTGATATAGGTTGATATATTACCCTTCTTTTTCATTTTTCATTTTCTTTTGTAATAATACAATCTCTTTTAATTTCGCTTTTGCTCTAAATAATTGTGTTTTGCTTGTAGATAAAGATATATTCAGCATTTCTGAGATTTCTTGGTGTGAATAATCTTCTAAGACATATAGATTAAAAACTAATCGGTATGGTTCTGCTAACTGATCTAATACTTCTTGTACATTAAAATTTAATTCTTCATTTTCTTCCTCTTCATCAAAATCATCATTAAAACCTCTAACGTCATCAACATAAATAAGAGTTTTATTTGCACGTAAAAAAGTTAAACATTCATTAACCATAATTCGTCTAACCCAACCTTCAAAACTTCCTTTATTTTCAAATTTTTGAATATGATGAAATATCTTGCAAAAACCATTTATCATACAATCTTCTGCAAAATGAATGTCTTTTATATAGCTCCTGCATATACTTAACATTTTTTTCGAAAAAAGATCATAAAGTTCTTTCTGAGCTATTGAGTCGTTCTTTTTTAATCGATCGACTAAAATTTCCTCTTTACTTTTCTTGGTTAGTACAAATAGTTTCACGTGTGTTAATTGAGTTGTTATATAGTAGACTCAATTTATAAAAAAAAGTTACACTAAAATGTAAATTAATTTTTTGATTAATAATAAATTGATTGATAAAAACAAATTTATTGTTCTAATGCTAAGTCTACCTTAATGATTTTTGTAATTTTGATAAATTAAGTAAAAACGAAATTAGTTGGAATGAGAAAATTTACTCTACTAATCTTTATTTGTCTTGTTCAATTCTCTTTTGCACAACGTAAAGGATATTGGCAACAAAAAGTAGATTATAAAATGGAGATTGATATGAAAGAATCATCATATCAATACGATGGAAAGATGAAGTTGAAATATACTAATAATTCAGGTCAAAGCTTGAATAAGGTTTATTTTCATTTATATTTTAATGCTTTTCAACCAGGAAGTATGATGGATTATAGATTAAGAAATATTTCTGATCCTGATAAAAGAATGGTAACAAACATAGGAACAAAAGAAAATCCTAAATTGATTAGCCGTATTACTGAATTGAAATCAGATCAAATTGGTTATCAAAAAATAACATCTTTAAAACAAAATGGTACTGATGTAAATTATAAAGTAGATGGAACTATTTTAGAAGTTACATTGGCAAAACCTATAAAAAGTGGTAAAACTGCAACTTTTGATATGGTTTGGAATGCTCAAGTACCTGAACAAATTCGTCGTTCTGGAAGAAATTCAAAAGATGGTGTAGAGTTTTCTATGGCTCAATGGTATCCTAAAATGGCTGAATTCGATCCAGAAGGATGGCATTTAGACGAATATGTTGGAAGAGAGTTTTTTGCTCCTTTTGGTAATTTTGATGTAACAATTAATATTAACAAAGATTATGTTATTGGTGCATCTGGACAATTACAAAATCCAAACAATGTAAAAGGGTATGTAAGTAACCCAACAATCAAAGAAAATAACGGAAAAGTATCTTGGAATTTTAAAGCAACAAACATTCATGATTTTGTTTTTGCAGCAGATAAGAACTTTGTTGTAGATCATGGAAAATCTAAACATGGTGTAGATATTTATTTAGTATACAAAAATGATCAATCAGGATCTTCTTGGAAAGAAGCGATGCCTTATGCCTTAGGATTCTTTGATTATAATTCTGAACATTTCGGAGAATATCCTTGGAAAACTTATTCTATTATAGAAGGAGGAGATGGAGGAATGGAATATGGTACTGCAACTTTAATTTCTGGTAACAGAAATTTAGAAAGTTTAGTTGGTACTATTTTTCACGAAGCTGCACATTCTTGGTACCAACAATTATTTGGAATCAATGAAACATACAATGAATGGTTTGATGAAGGTTTTACATCGTATGTAGAACAAATGGCTCTTTTAAATGTTTATGAAAAATTAAAAGTTATTCCAGCTAATCCAAATCCTGATGCTTACAGAGGATACATCGCTTTGGCTTTATCAGGGAAAGAAGAACCAGCAAGTTTACTAGCAGATTATTATAATACGAACTATGGTTATTCTTTAGAAGCTTACTATAAAGGTCAAGTTTTAGCAATACAATTAGGTTATATTATAGGGAATGAAAACTTAGAAAAAACATTTTTAAAGTTTTATGACATCTGGAAATTTAAACATCCTTCAGGAAATGATTTTAAACGTGTGGCTGAAGAAGTTTCTGGAATTAATTTAAAATGGTATTTCAATTTATTTTTAAATACAACAAGAAAAATTGATTATGCTGTAGATAATGTTTCAAATAATACTGTAACCATTGCAAATAAATCTGACTTTGCAATGCCTATAGATGTATTAGTTGAATATACAGATGGAACAAAAGAATTATTTTATATTCCATTAAGAGAGATGAGAGGAGAAAAACCTGCTGAAAACTTAGTAGAATATCAAGGTGCTAAAAGAACAGTTTTAGAAGATTGGTTTTGGACAAAGCCAACTTATGATTTTAAAGTATCTAAAGATGTAAAACAAGTTAGTATTGATCCAACGAAACGTTTGGCAGATGTTAACCCAGAAAATAACGTATTTACAAAATAATGTTACTAGCCGTAAATATAGGAAATACAAATATCCGTTTCGCTGTTTTTAAAAGCGAAACGGATATTATAACTTGGACTATCAATACGAAACCTTACCGTACAGAATATGAATTTTACGCTAAGTTTTCAAATATGTACAAACCATTTGGTATTGATAAAAAAGAAATTACTGGAATTGTAATAGGTTCAGTTGTTCCTCCATTAACAATTAGTGTAAAAATAGCTTTACAAAAAATACATAAACTAAAAGCAATGATTGTTGATCGTAATACGCCTTCAGAGGTTATACGATCATCTAACCAAATGGGAACAGATCTTTATGCAAATGCAGTAGCAGCACATTATAAAGGAGTTCCTGGTAAAAAAATTGTTATTGATTTTGGTACAGCTCTTACTTTTTTAGGTTTGGACGAAACAGGAAAAGTAACAGGAGTTGTTATTGCTCCTGGTATTATTACAGCTCTTAATTCCTTGGTAGGAAATACAGCTCAATTACCAACTATAGAACTTAAAGCACCAGAGAATGTACTTGGTCGTGATACAGAATCTTGTATGCAATCAGGAGTTGTCTATGGATTTTTGAGTATGGTTGAAGGAATGATTGAACGAATAAATAAAGAAGTAGGAGAGAAATGTTTTGTTATATCTACAGGAGGTGTTGGAGGAATTTATAAACCTTTAACCGATAAGATAGATGTAGATGATCGTTTACATACAATAAAAGGTCTGAGTATTCTTTATGAATTAAATAAGGATACAATCAACTAGATAAATAAAAAGAGACTATTATAAGTCTCTTTTTTTATTTTGTCAAATATATGACTTTAAACCTATAATGATTTACAATAGTGTTTTTTGAAAAAATATATAACAAAAAATTCTCAAATAAATATTATTTAATATTTATTTGAGAAGATATGATAATTTATAAATTTTTATTAATTGTTGAATATAAATAATTGCATTCTTGATAGCATAGATTCGGTGTCTTTATTATAACCATTGTATTCAGTAGGAACTTTATTTAGGGTAACTGTACCTGCCCAAGATGTATAATATACAGTGAAAGTATAAGTTCCGGGTGTAAATGTGTCCTGATATATAAGAGTAGTTGGTATAGGTAAATTTTGCATAGTACCATTACCGGTATCATTAGCTACAGCGGAATAGGCAGAAGTAACTTTGGTGCCATCAAGGTGTAATTCAAAAACCCCTTGGGAATTGTCACCACCAGCTGAATTTTTTGGAGCGTAACCAATAAAATTTATAGCAACAGTTTGCGATTTTACTGTGCTAGGAACAGTAAGAGTGTATGTAATACCTGGAACGGCTGTTGTTCTACCTTGAGCAACATTAACGGGAGATGTACCTTTTACATAGTCTATCTTATAAAGTACTCCTGAAACATTACTATTTGCTAGGCTAGACCATTTTGGGGCAGCACCTGAACCTTGTGAAAAAAGAAGGTCACCTGAACTACCTGCACTACCTGCAGCACTACCAGAGCCCCCAACATTAAACTCATTAGTTATCTGTAGACTTCCATCTACATGAAGTGTTTTTTGAGGAGTCGAAGTATTTATACCTACTTGTGAAAATGCACTAATACTTCCGAAAGTTGTAATACATAAAGTGTAAAATATATTTTTCATATTTTTATAAATTGGTGAATAAATTTACAAAAAAAAAGCAGAAATTGCAAAAAAAATATTTTTTATTTTTTTTTGTAAAGCTTAAAAAAAATAGAATTAAAAATGATGATTGCTAAAAATATCAGTAGATATCCTATTGACTGAAGAAAAGAAACTTTCTCATGGTAATAAAATATCGCGAGTAAAAAATTTGTAATTGGATTAAGATAAATTAAAATACCAACTGTAGATGAATCAATTCCTTTCAAAGCAAAATTGTTAAGGAACATAGGAATGATTGTAAATAAAATAACAATCATAAAAATACATTGGTAAAAAATGCTTTCAGTAGGAATATTTCCTAATAAAACGAAAGCAAAAGGCAACATAATTATAGAAATAACTAGTAATTGAGTCATCAATAAATTAAAACTATCAAACATATTTAGACTTCTTTGAATGATAATATATAATGCAAAACTTGTAGCTACAATTAAGCTATACATTAAGTCTACAAAATGACCAATTGATAAAATGACACAAGCAACGAAACTTATGATTATAGCTATCCATTTTACTTTGGTTAAATGATCATGTAAAAGTATAAATGATAATAATGTTGTGATAATTGGACAAACAAGATAAGAAAGTGATGCAGCTTGTACACTAATATTATTCATCACAATTATATATGATAACCAGTTTGTCATCAAAATAAAAGAACCACCAATAACTAAACTAATCAATCTTTTTTTCTTCTTTTTTTCTAAGGAAGAGAATAATTTCCAATCTTTTTTTATTTTATTCTGTCTAAAACATACATTAATTGTTACTAGAATAATAACTGAAATATATAATCTAAAGAATAAAATATCTAGCGGAGGATAGGTTGCTATAGGTCTTAATCCAAAACTGAAAAATCCCCATAACAGAAAAGTTATAATAGCAGCAAAAATATACTTTGGTTGGTTCATAGAATTAGTTGTCAATTTATACAAATGTATTAAATCTACTATTTTTTATTCATTATTTTTGCTTTTTAAATTTGATACAAAAATGGAGAATCTTTTTACAGATGATTATTATATGAGAATAGCTTTGAATGAAGCTAAAAATGCTTTTGAAAGAGATGAAATTCCTGTAGGAGCTATTGTTGTGTCAAATAATAAAATTATAGCAAAAGCACATAATCTTACAGAAACTTTGACGGATGTTACTGCTCATGCAGAAATGCAAGCAATAACTTCTGCTGCCAATTATCTTGGAGGTAAATATTTACAGAATTGTACACTTTATGTTACCTTAGAACCATGCGTAATGTGTGGAGGAGCATTGTATTGGAGTCAAATATCTAAAGTTGTTTATGGAGCATCTGATGATAAAAGAGGTTTCAAAAATAAACTTGGAAATCTACATCCAAAAACTGAAATTATCTCAGGAATTTTAGAAAATGAATGTAGCCAATTAATGAAAGAATTCTTTTTGAATAAGCGTTAAATAAAACCTATAATTCCTAGCACATCATCAAAGTTTTCTATATAAGCCATATGTCCACTTGTGTTTGTGAATAGATGAATATTAGGTGTGTTTGGAATTAATGTTAATAATAATTCAGGATTAACGGTCTCATCATTTTCTCCAATAATAATATATATTCCTCCTTTAAAATCGTACAATATAGATGAACGATCAGGTCTTTCTCTCATTCCTTTTAGTGCAGCACAAACTCCATCAATTGGTGTTTTTAGAGCAATATCTTTAATAAATTCAATACTATCTCTAAATTTTTCACGATGATGTGCAGCAAATAAACTAGGGATACTTACAGTTACTAAGCCCTTTAAGTTCTCTTGAGCAGTTTTACATGCTTTTAATCTCTGATTTTTCTTTGCTTCATCATCAGGTAAAGTAGATGAGTTTATTAAAACAATATTTTCTACTCTATCGGGATATAACTCAGTAATTGCACAAGTGACATAGCCTCCCATAGAATGACCAATAAAAGTAGCTTTATCAATTTTTAAATTGTTTAGAACTTCAATAACGTCATCAGCCATATCTTCCATTGTATTTATATCACGAGTTGTATCAGATTTTCCATGTCCAGGTAAATCAATTGTGATGACTTGATAATCGTTTCTTAATTTATCAACAAGTGAATCCCAAATTTTAATACTTTCTAGAAATCCATGTAAGAAAACCAATGTTTTTCCTTTTCCAGCTATTTTGTAATGTAACATATAGTTTGGTTCTAAATTTGTTTTATATATGATACAAATTTAGAACAATGAAAAGATATACCACTATTATTATTTTTGTAGTAGCTCTTGTTTCGATTATTCTTTTTTTTAAAAAGAATAATGTGATGGTTCAAGATTTTAAATATAAACCTATAGCTTCTAATCATAAAAAATATTCTCAAACTATTGAAAACGGGACAGAACTTAAGCTGAAGGATGGAAAAGGAAGTTTCAATTTATTTAAAGAAGCTAAACAAGAACAAATATTTTATTTTAATAATAATTCATGTAATGTTGTTTCTATACAAATAGTACCTGCAACAGACACAGCTAATATTCGAATAAATAATATAATTTCTCCTAGTAAGAATACTGATGGACCATTTGGTAGAAATATAGATTATGGTTTGTCGGAAAATGGAGTTTATGAAATTGTTATTGGAGAAAGTTCAATCAAAGGTTATCCTTTTCAAGGAAATTATACATTGAATGTACAATTAAAATAATTACATTTACACTATATTTTTTCCCAATTATGAAAAGAATTTTTATTGCCTTTATTTCATTAGTAACTTTATTTAGCTGCGAAAATAAATCAACACCAACTATTTATCCGAGTAAAATAGGTGTTGATCCAGCGTATGCTGATTTAGTTAAAAAAGATAAGCCAATAGAAAGCATTGATTTAAGTGAGAAAAAACTTAAAAATAAAAAAGTTGTAAAAGTTTCTAAAAATAATACTTTAAAACCTGTAGAAAATATAGATAAAATAGTTGCTTTGAGTGCTGATAATACGACAGATATTTTAACTGTAAGTTATGGGAAAGCATCTAAAGAAATTACTAAAAATGCTGGTCAAACAAATACTTTTACATTTAATTCAGATTCAGCTAAGAAAGTTTGGATAAAAATTTCTGCTCAAGATACTTTGGCTAATATTCGAATTAATGAGGTAAAAGGACCTATTGATTCTATTCATGGAGGTCCTTTTGGTAAAGAAACTACTTTTGTTTTACCTTCTCGTGGAGAATATAAATTTTCAATTTCAGAAAAACCTACAAATCCAAAACCATATGCTGGGAAATATAAGGTTGAATTGAAATTATTATGGAAATAATTACTCTTTATTTTTAGAATCAATAAATAGTGTTACTGGGCCATCATTTATTAATTCAACTTTCATATCAGCACCAAAAATTCCTTTTTGTACAGGCTTGAAAGCTTTTTCTATTACATTTAAGAATTCATGATATTGCTCTATAGCTAAATCAGGCTTAGATGCCTTGATATAAGAAGGACGATTTCCTTTTTTTACAGCAGCATGTAATGTGAATTGAGATACAACAAGAATATCTCCGTTTGTTTGTTGCACATCAAGATTCATTACATTATTTTCATCATTGAAAATTCTTAATTGTATTATTTTTTTAGCAATCCATTCATAATCTTCAATAGTATCTTCTGGTTCAAAACCTACAAGGATAAGAAGACCATTATTTATTTTTCCTGTAATCTCTTGATTTACAGTAACCGATGCTTTTTTTACTCGTTGTAAAATAATTCGCATATTCTTTATTTGAATTTGTTGAAACTAATTATTTTTTTTCAAATATCTTTAATTATCCTCTTATTATTTTATTCTTATTTGAGTAATTATAATTTATTTTCTTTTATTAACGAATTTGCAATAGCAATTGAAGTGGAAATCCTTTTATAAAAACAATATGTTTATTTTTTTAATGACTGTTTTTATAGGTGATAGTAGAGTTTATAGTGAACGATTACGATTGTTTTTATAAAAGATTGGAATGAAAAGTGCGGCCCGTAGGGATTGCCCAAAACATATGAATGATTACCTTTGGAAAGGTTATATCCCGAAAAATATTTTATTACTCTTCGGGATATTTTTTATTGTTAATAACCTGGATTTTGCTTGATATAGCTATTAATTTTTATAGCATCTAATGGAATAGGTGCTACAAATTTATTATTAGGATAAGCTAAACTACAAGTTGTAGAAATACATCCACTTTCTCTAGTTATACCTTTATGATTTCTCATTAAATCAAAAAAGTATTTATTTTCGAATATAAACTCTTTTCTTTTTTCAGTTAAAATATCATCTAATGAAATTGTTGTGAGATTATTTAATCCAGCTCTATTTCGTATAGAATTAATATCAGCTAAAGCATTAGTAGTATTTCCTGATTTAAAAGCTGCTTCTGCACGAATAAAATATAATTCAGATAATCTATAAACTAACCCTGTTATACTTGTATCATATTTTTTAGTAAAATGATAATCTTTCATAAATATAGTACTACCTTCTTTTGTTTGAATAGAAGTAGTTTTAATTAAATTTAATCGTTGATCATTACTATCAAAAAGTTGAAAAACATTGTCAGTAATAGCGTAATTTGAATAACCAGCTTTAGGACTGTAGAAATTTTTGATATATGATTCGTTTTCATTTGTATTAGCTATTTCAAAAATACTTTCGTTAACAGCAAAATTTTGAATGTAATCATTTGTTTCTGATAATTGAATTCCAGAATTATCTATAATATCTGTAGCGAATGAAATCGCTTTTGTATAATCTTCTTTATCTAATGCAATGATTGCTGCTAATGTTTTTGCAGCATTTTTGTTCATAAAATTTTTTGTACTTCCGACAGGAATGGCATTAGAGTCTTGGTATAATGATAAAGCTTTATTTAAATCATTTTCTAATAAAGTGTAACACTCATTTACTGTATTTCTCGCAGGATAATCAACACCAACGACTAGTGTTCTTGTATTGTATACTATTCCAGGATGATTAGCATCAGATGTATAGGTATAATTTTGAGCATAAAATCGTAATAATTGATAATGAATAAATGCTCTGAGTGCATAAGCTTCTGCTAAAACAGAATTTTTTTCTTGATCATTTATATCACTTGCTTTGTCAATATTTTCTATGATTAGATTTATATTATTAATTATTTGATAATTATTAGTATAACTTTGTGCTAGATCTGAAGAATTTGAATCATCTATAAAATTGTATAGTAATTCTATTGCCGAAGGAACGTTTACAGTACCTTGAGAAGTTCCTGAGCTATTAGGAGAGAAAGTTAAGTTTCCTGATAATAAATCTCCATAAGTATATGTACTTATAGTGAAAATTGAAGATCTAGTATTATAATATGCACCATTTAAAGCTTTTAATACACCTTCTTTTGTTGAGAACTGATCGTTAATAGAAATTTGTTCGACAGGTTCTTTTTCTAGAAAATCACTACAAGATACTATAGATAAACCTAAAATAATTGGGATAATAAATTTTTTCATTTTCATTAAATCTTTAAAAATTGACTCTGAACCCCATACTGTATGTTCTCATTTCTGGGTAGATATAATTAAACTCTCTAATTCCATTTTGTCCTTTAGGAGATTTTTCCTTGTACCAATACCAAACATTAGATATGTCGGCAAAAATACTAGCCCCATCAATAAATGATGTTCCCTTTTTTATTGGTAATTGGTAAGCTAAATTTATATTCTGTAGCTTAATGTATGTGTTGTCATAAACATATTTACTACTATTTGCTACAATTCTATTCTTTGATGTTGCTATATGATTTTGAGCATTTGTATCATTAGTTCCAGTCCAATAATTTAATGCATTAACACTCATATTACGATTCGTTAAAATTCTATATTGATCAATTAATTCGGGAGTAATAAGAACGTCTCCTCCAATTTGATAATTGAATAAAGCTGAAAAACTAAAATTTCCTACTTGAATAGAGTTCATAAAACCTCCAATTGCATCTGGTTGAGAATTACCTATGATTGAATAAGTGTTATCTGTAGGAGTGAATTTGTCAGAGTCTAAAATTTCACCATTAACTTTATAACGATCTAAACCATTTTCTGGATTTACTCCCATCCATTCATATCCCCAAATAGCAGATGTAGATACACCTACTTTTTGTGCTCTGGCTAATGCAGCTGTAGAGTAATCATCACCAAATCCTATCAAACTTGTAACTCGATTTTTAACTGTACTTATATTGAATAGAGTATTCCATTTAAAATTTTTATTTTTAAACCAATAAACTTTGATAGAAGCTTCAATACCTTGATTATACATTGATGCACCATTAATTTCAGCAGAAGAATAACCTGTTTCTAGCGGAACATCTCTACTAATAATCATATCTGAGATGTTATTTCTATATAGTTCTAATGTAAAATCTACACGACCAGATAGATTAAGATCTAATCCAATATTAAATTTTTCATTTTTTACCCAGCTTAATTTTTTATTTGGAGGAGAGCTTGTATCAGGATAAGAATAGTCATAGCCATAAGTAAAACCATTTTGATAAACATTATATAAACCAGCAGACCTATATGAACCTATTCTTGAATTACCTGTTATCCCCCAAGAAGCACGAAGTTTTAAAAGTTGTATTATAGAATTATTTTTTAAAAAATTTTCATTAGAAATAAGCCAAGCAAATCCGGCTCCACCATTAGTTGCAACTGCTCTATCTTTACCAAATGAAGAACTTTCATCTCTACGAATACTACCTGTAAAAAAATATTTACTTTTATAGTTATAGTTTAATTGAGCAAATGTACTTCTTCCTGCTTCTTCTAATGTTAAAGTTCTTAAAGTATAACTTGTTCCTTCCCAAGGTTTCATTGCTGTTGTAGATTTCCCATATCCAGTTCCGATATGATTTGATTTTAAATCTTTAGTAGATCTAAGTTCAAGACCTAATAAAGCATCTACATGATGGTTTCTAAAATCTTTATTATATAAAGCATGTGCACTCCAATTCCATTTAGTTCCCTCAGACTTACTTATTCTACTTCGTCCAGCAACACTACTAGCACTTTCGTTAAGAGGTGATTGCCAACTGTTATTAGATTTATAGGAATAATCAATCCCGAATAGAGAACTAATTTTAATATCTTTGTGAACCTGATACTCTAAATTTAAACTACTTATTAAAGAGTTGTTTTTTGTGTAAATTTTATTTTGTGTTGCAGCTGCTAAAGGATTTGCAATACCATTAGTACCAGTATTTCTAAAATTTCCATTTTCGTCATAAATATCGAAAGTAGGAGCCAAGATAAAATTAAAATAAGTATTAGGACTATTTTTGTAAAAATTGTTATATGCTGCATATAAATTAGCTTTAAATTTATTAGCAGTATAACCTAAATTCAAATCGATTCCTTTTTTTTCTAAATAATTATAAATTTTAGACTCATTGTTTTTAGAATAGTCAATACCTAATCGATAAGTAATGTGATTAGATCCTCCACTCATCCCAAAATTGGTTTTGAAATAATCACTATTTCTATTCATTACATCAAACCAATCTACATCAACTCCATTCCATGAATAACCCGTTGAAGATCCATTATTAATATTATAATCATTACGAAGTTGAGCATATTGTTCTCCATTTAAGTATTTTATTTTGTTAATACTTGTAGAAACACCATATTGAGAAGAATAACTAAACTTAGGTTTACCCTTTTGACCTTTTTTTGTTGTGATTAAAATAACCCCATTTGCAGCGTCAGCACCATATAAGGCAACAGCAGCAGCGTCTTTTAGAACAGTAATACTTTTTACATTATCTGTGGAAAGACGTGCTAAAGGATTAATATTCATTTCAGCATTGGTACCTCCATTAAAGAAGTTAGCATTAAAAGCTCTATCTTCTCTAACGTAAACTCCATCAATAATAATTAATGGTTGATTTGATATTCCTGGAGTTGAAGTAATACTAACCATAGAACCTAACCCACGAATATTTATATCTACAGGTTTTCCTAGTTCAGAATTATTTACAATTTGTACACCAGGAACTAAACCAGCAATCATTTTGTCGATACTTTCAAAAGGCTGTGCAGTTATAATTTCATCCTCTGTTATAATACTCATAGAACCAACAACATCTTCTTTTTTTGCAGTTGTACCATAAGATGATGTAATTACTGATTCTGCTAAGTTAATTGTATCATTTTTGATTGTAGTTTTTTCCTGAGCCTTTATAGAAATGTATGAGAAAAGTAATCCAATTATTATAAGTTTCTTTTTCATTTTTAATATTTTACTAATTGAGGAAATAGAATTCGATTCTTATTTTTATTTAGATTAGTTAAAATTAGCGTGCAAAAGTAGTCATTTTTTAATAAATACTTAACAAATAATTAAAAAAGTATAATTTATGTTAATAGAATTGTTTTTATTTTTTTAATCTTGGGCAATTGCTTCGCATCGTGCTTTTTCGCTATATCTTTTTAGATTGTAAAATTGCATTTCGACTTGGTCATTGAGCTAAATCGAAATACAATGACCATATTAAAAGGTTTACAATCTAAAAAGGATGCCGCTTCAATCACTATTGCAAATAAATCTTAATAAAAAAGACTTAAACAAGTTTTGTTTTATAAACTTATTTGAAAATAATTTCTAACATTTCTTTAAAATGTAGAATAAATAAAACTCCATATATTTGCTATAGTTTAAAGAAAAAATAATGAAATTCAATACAAAAACAATACATGGTGGTCAACATCATGATCAATCAACAGGAGCAGTAATGACTCCAATTTATCAAACATCAACATTTGCACAAAAGTCACCAGGGAAGCACAATGGATATGAATATTCTCGAGGAGAAAACCCAACAAGATCTGCTTTAGAAAATGCATTAGCTTCTATAGAAGGAGGTGTTGCAGGTTTCGCATTCGGATCAGGATTAGCAGCAATCGATGGTGTATTGAAATTATTTAATCCAGGAGATGAAATTATTGCAATGGATGATTTATATGGAGGTTCTTATAGATTATTTACGCGTGTATATGCAAAATATGGATTAAAATTTCATTTTGTTGATATGACGAATGTTGATGCTGTAGTTGAATTAATTAATGATAACACAAAAATGGTTTGGATAGAAACACCTACTAATCCATTGATGAAAGTTGTTGATATAAAAGCTGTAAATGATGCAGTAAAAGCTAAAAAATCTGATTTATTAGTTGCAGTAGATAATACTTTTGCATCACCTTATTTACAACGTCCAATCGAGTTAGGAGCTGATATTGTAATGCATTCTGCTACAAAATATTTAGGAGGACATTCTGATTTAGTTGCTGGAGTAATTGTTGTTAATTCTGAAGAATTAGCAAAAGATGTTCATTTTAATTTATTTGCTACAGGAGGAATTTTAGGACCACAAGATTCTTATTTAGTTTTACGTGGAATAAAAACATTAGCTGTTCGTATGGATCGTCATTGCTCGAATGGAATGAAAGTTGCAAAATTTTTAGAAAATCATCCTAAAATTGCACATGTATATTACCCAGGTTTAGAAAATCATCCTCAGCATGAAATTGCTAAAAAACAAATGAAAGATTTTGGAGGAATGGTTACTTTCACATTAACATCTGGTAAAAAAGAAGATGCTTTTAAAATATTAGAAAACTTATCTGTATTTACTTTAGCAGAATCTTTAGGTGGAGTAGAATCTTTAGCAAATCATCCAGCTACAATGACACATGCATCTATTCCAGCAGAAAAACGTGCAGAAATTGGAATTACTGATGATTTAATTCGTTTATCTGTAGGTATTGAAGATATTGATGATTTATTAGAAGATTTAGAACAAGTTTTAAACTTGGTTTAATCGTTTATGAAGTTAAAAAAATAATTGAAAAGCTATATAGATATTATATTTATATAGCTTTTTTACTTTTATCTGATGAGAATTATTATTCTATTTCTTTTATCGAATTTTTTATTTGCTCAAAAAAATGACACAATTAATTTGAATTTAGTTGAGGTGACGAATTATTCAAAATTTAAAAAATTTCGACCAAAATTTCGAAAAGTTGAACAATTGAAAGATCATACGAATAGAGGTCTTACATTATTGTCAACCTTTCAATTACCTAAAGAAAGAGAAATAGAAATTTATGCAATCGAGATTTTATTTGAGTCAAAAAAACTTTCTAAAAATTTGTGTAATGAATTCTATTATTTTTCACCAATTATTACAAAATCTGTTACAGATAAAGAAAATTTATTAGAAGAAAAATGGTTTGTTGTAGATAAAAATTATAATGGAAAATATATTTTTCCAGTTCATCTAAAAATAGATACTAGCAAAGCCAAACACTATTTTATTGGATTTAAATCTAGTTACGACAATCAATTTTGTCCTAAGGAAAATGGTTACTTTGATTTGATAGAAACAACTAAAAAATCTGAAGTTTATTTACATTTTAATCAAGATAATTCAACTTTTCAAAAACAACAGCTTTTTGGTAATTATTCACTCAATTATATCATCTATTATCAGAAAAAATAAACAAAACATATATTAATTAAAAAATTTATAGAAATTAAAAATTGACTTTTTATTTATTCCTAAAAATCAATAATAATTATTCTTAAGTTTTTTATTACATTTGCTTTAGGAAAAAATATAATTACGTAACGAAATCGCATATAATGGCTATAAAAACATTTAGAGAAGTAATCGCGGAGGCAATGAGTGAAGAAATGCGTCGTGATGAATCTATTTATTTGATTGGAGAAGAAGTAGCAGAATACAATGGAGCTTACAAAGCATCTAAAGGAATGTTAGATGAATTTGGTGCAAAAAGAATCATTGATTCACCAATTGCAGAGGCTGGTTTTTCTGGTATAGCAATTGGATCTACAATGACAGGATGTCGTCCAATCGTAGAATATATGACATTTAATTTCTCATTAGTTTCTATTGATCAAATTATCAATAATGCAGCTAAGATTTACCAAATGTCAGGTGGACAATTTAACTGTCCTATCGTGTTTAGAGGGCCTACTGCTTCTGCAGGTCAATTAGGTGCTACACACTCACAAGCTTTTGAAAATTGGTATGCAAATGTACCAGGTCTTAAAGTTATTGTACCATCAAATCCTTATGATGCAAAAGGATTATTAAAATCAGCAATTAGAGATAATGATCCAGTTATTTTCATGGAATCTGAACAGATGTATGGAGATAAAATGGAAATGCCAGATGAAGAATACACAATCGAAATTGGTAAAGCTGAAATTAAAAGAGAAGGTACTGACGTTACTTTAGTTTCTTTTGGAAAAATCATCAAACAAGCTTATATCGCTGCTGATGAATTAGCTAAAGAAGGAATTAGTGTAGAAGTAATTGATTTAAGAACTGTTCGTCCATTAGATTACGATACAATTTTTAAATCTGTTAAGAAAACAAATCGTTTAGTAGTATTAGAAGAAGCTTGGCCTTTTGCTTCTGTTGCTTCTGAAATTACTTATATGGTACAACAAAAAGCATTTGACTATTTAGATGCTCCAGTAAAACGTATCACAACGAAAGATACATCTGCTCCTTATGCACCAAACTTATATGCTGAATGGATTCCTGACGCAAAAGATGTTGTAGAAGCTGTAAAAGCAGTTATGTATAAATAATGTAAGATTATTATTATCTTTTTTATATTTGTAAAGTCTAGCATATATACTGTTAGACTTTATTTTTTTTTCGACTAAACTTAATTCTATGAAGTATTACATAACATTAGTGTTATTTATTTTGTGTGTGTTTATAAATGCTCAGATTAAAATTCAGGGTAAGGTAATTGATGCCGAAACTTTAGAGCCTATAGCATATGCTGATATTCGATTACCTGAATTAAAAATTAATGCAACGTCTAATTCTGATGGTACTTTTTACATCGAATCAACTGTAAACACAGATAAAATAGCAATATCTAAAAATGGATATGAATATGCTAATTATGTAATTGAAAAAAAGATAGATTATAGTTTTGTCGCTCAATTATTTCCAAGCGAAGAAGATAAAATTAATAATACAACAGAAACTGTAGATCTAGAGACAGCAGTAGTTTCTTCAAAAAAGAAAGTTCGTTTAAAAAAGAAAGAAAATCCAGCGTATGCTATTTTGCGTGAAGTATGGAAACGTAAAAAAAGGAATGGTTTAAAATTGGTTCCTCAGTATCAGTATGATGAATATGAGAAATTACAATTTGATATAAGTAATATCGATTCTACATTTATGAAACGTAAACTGTTCAAAGGAATGGAATTTATTTTTGATAAAGTAGATACATCTTCTATAAATGGTAAAACATTTCTTCCTGCATTTTTAAACGAATCTCTATATAAAGTTGCAGGTATAAATAAACCTGGTACAAAAGAAAGAAGAGAATTAGTAGCAAATAAAACTTCAGGTTTTGAAAATAATGAAGTGGTTGCTTCTGTTGTTAAAAATATATTTAGAGATATAGATATCTATGACAATCGTGTTAATATATTAGACATAAAATTTGTAAGTCCTATTGCTAGCGATGGATTTTCAGTTTACGATTATGAATTAAAAGACACAGTTGATGTAGATGGAGTAGAGTCTTACCGTATAAAATATTATCCACGTAGAAATGGAGAATTAACTTTCAAAGGAGATTTATATATTTCTAAGGCTAATTATGCCGTAAAAGAAGTTGTTATGGAAACAACGAAAGACATTAATGTAAACTTTGTACGTAATGTTTTTATGGATTTAGAATTTGATATTCCTAATGATTCTATTTTTTATCCTAGAAAAGAATATGCAATGTTGGATATGTCTTTAATTAATAAGAAAGAAAGTGCAAAAGGTATTTTTGCTCATAAAACTGTAAATTATTACAATTATGATTTTAATACAAAACACCCAGAAAAATATTATTATGAAAGAATAGATCCTTCTAAAACATCTATTAATAATCAATCGGATGAATTTTGGACAGAAAATCGTCCAGAGGCACTTACAAAAAATCAAGAAGGAATTTATACAACTTTAGAAGCTTTAAATAAAGTTCCCAAATTTAATAGAATTGTAAAGGGAATTGAAGTTTTAGGTTCTGGTTATTATAACATATGGAATTCTATTGATATTGGTAATTTATATTCTTCTTTTGGTTACAATCAAATAGAAGGAGTAAGGTTAAGAGCAGGTGCTAGAACATATTTTTCTCAAAATGATATGTGGAGAGCACAAGGATTTGTTGCTTATGGATTCAAAGATGATAAGTTTAAATATGGAGGTGATTTTCGTTATATGTTCAATAAATATAATCGCTTTCAAGTAGGTATAGGAACAAAAAGAGATGTAGAACAACTTGCTGCTACTTTAACATCTTCAGATGGTATTATGACACGTAGTTTTGCTTCATCATCAATCATCAATCAAGGAAATAATACATATTTAAGTAATAATAACTTAACAAATGTATATGCTTCTATTGAGCCATGGAAAAATGTAATGTTTAGAGTAGATGGAAACTATCAATATATAAAATCTGCTGATAGAGAGAGTTTTTCTATTGCTTATGAAAAAGATGGGCAAGTAAAAGAAAACTTAACTAATTCTAGTATAAGTGTTTCTATTATAGCAAGACCTAAAGCGAAATATACACAATATGGATTGGATAGATTTCAACTAACAACTCTTGCTCCAACCATTATGTTGAGATATACAAGAGGTTTAAAAGGAGTTATAAATTCTGATTTCGCATACGATAAATTACAATTTTTATATACTCAACCAATTTTAATAGGTTCTTTTGGTAGAACATTAATAACTGTTGAAGCAGGTAAAACATTTCAAGCAGTTCCATTATCTTTGCTGAGTGCAATTCCAGGTAATGAAAGTTATGGTCAGGTTTATGGAACATTTTCCCAAGTTGATTATTACGAGTTCGTAACTGATCAATATGCTACAATGAACTGGGAGCACCATTTTAACGGATGGATTTTAAATAAAATTCCTTTGGTTAAAAAATTAAAATTAAGAGAAGTAGGGTTTTTAAGAGCTGCTTATGGAGATTTATCTCAAAAAAGTATAGCTATGAACCGTTCAACGATAGATTATTTTACTCCAAACAAACAAATTTATTATGAATATGGATTTGGGATAGAAAATATAGGATATGGCAATATAAGACCAATTCGTGTAGATTTTAACTGGAGAGGTAATTATAAAGATATCCCAGGAGCTCGAAAATTTGGAGTAACTGTTGGATTAAATTGGAAATTTTAAAAATAAAAGAATATTAAATTAAATACGTAGTTAAAAATGACTTTTGATGCAATTATAGAAATCCCAAGAGGATCTCGCAACAAGTACGAAATGGATCACGAAACAGGAAGAATTCGTTTTGATAGAGTATTATTCTCTCCAATGTTTTACCCTGCAGATTACGGGTTTGTAGAAAATACATTGGCATTAGACGGAGATCCTATTGATGTATTAGTTTTCTTAACTGAACCAACTGTACCTGGTTGTGTTATCGAAGTTAAAACGATTGGAGTTTTAAATATGTCTGATGATAAAGGTCGTGATGAAAAATTAATTTGTGTTCCTGTTGCTGATCCAACATGGAATCAATTAAATGATATCAACGATATGAACCCTCATACATTAAAAGCTGTTGAACATTTCTTTAAAACTTATAAAGATTTAGAAAATAAAACTTGTATCGTAGAAGGATATGGTGATAAAGCTCAAGCTGAAAAATTATTACAAGAATCTAGAGATCGTTTTGTTCCTACTCACTAAGAATAAAAAGAATCTTACATAAAAAAATACCTTACGAGTTTCGTAAGGTATTTTTTTATGGTAAAAAGGTCTATTTTTTCTTTTTATATAGTGGAACTGTACTACAAGCTTCACCAAACATTAAAGAGCTCACAATAGGTTGTAATCGTTCAATTAATTGGATGTAAGCAGAATCTGGTACAGGTTTATGTGAACAACCTTTTACAATTATTTTTCCATTTTCATATTCTTCATATGGTAAATGATCTACAATTTCTGTGTAAAGAATTTGATCCAAATCTTTCAGACTTCCATGTACAATTCTTTTAGCTACAGGAGATAAATACGTAGTAACTAATAAATATGCCCATGATGGTACAATTGCATCAGCTGTACAAGTAATTGCAACATATTTATTTTCATATTGCGACCAATCATGATTTTTTAAATTTTCACGAAAATCTTTTTCTCTAAGTATTATTTCTTCGTATAGCCAATCTTTAAGATCAAAAACAACACGTTCTCCGTCTGGATAATAATCTTGTAAATCAATTGTAATTAAGCCACTATTGGCAACTTTATTTATTATTTCGTCTGACATTTTTTTATCTTTTGGAATGGTAAAATTACATAATAAAATTACGTGATAACTGTTCTGCTGATAGATTTCTCCTATCTTTGTAAGAAGAAAAATTATTTCCATTGAAATACTATATCATTGCAGGTGAAGCTTCGGGAGATTTACATGCCTCGAACTTGATGAAAGAATTAAAAAAGAAAGATGCGCAAGCCGAATTCCGTTTTTGGGGAGGTGATTTGATGCAAGCACAAGGAGGAACGCTAGTAAAACATTATCGAGATTTAGCCTTTATGGGTTTTGCTGAAGTTGTAATGAACCTAAGAACAATTTTAGGTAATATTTCTGTGGCTAAAAAAGATATTGAATCGTATCAACCAGATGCTGTTATTTTAGTAGATTATCCAGGTTTTAATTTACGAATTGCAGAATTTGTGAAGAAGCTAGGAATAAAAGTTTATTACTATATTTCTCCACAAATATGGGCTTGGAAAACAGGGCGTGTACATAAAATAAAAAAAGTTGTAGATAAAATGTTTGTTATTCTTCCATTTGAAGAAGAGTTTTATCAACGTTATGATTATAAAGTAGATTTTGTTGGAAATCCATTACTTGATTCTCTAAATAATCTTCCTTCAATTGATGAGCAAAAATTTAGAAAAGAAAATGGTTTAGATGATCGTCCAATAATTGCTATTTTACCAGGAAGTAGAACACAGGAGATAAAAGTGAAACTTCCATTAATGCTTTCTGTAGAAAAAGATTTTCCAGATTATCAATTTGTTGTTGCAGGAGCTCCTTCACAACCAATAGAAAATTATAAGAAAATAATAGGAAATCATTTAAAAATTGTAGAAAATAAAACCTACGATTTATTACGAATTTCATACGCTGCATTAGTAACTTCTGGTACAGCTACATTAGAAACAGCTTTACTAAAAGTTCCAGAAGTTGTTTGTTATAAAGGAAATGCTATTTCTTATGAAATAGGGAAACGTGTTGTAAAAAATATCAGATTTATTTCTTTAGTAAATTTAATTATGGATAAAGAAGTTGTCAAAGAATTAATACAATACGATTTGACGTATGAAAATATAAAACACGAATTAAATTTGATTTTGAATTCACCTAAACGAGAACAAGTATTAGAAGATTATAATCATCTTTATGATAAACTAGGTGGTGTAGGAGCTTCTGAGCGCACTGCTGAATTAATTGTAAAAGATTTATCAATATAGATTTTGTGAAAAAGATAATTAAATCCTTCTAAATTTTTTAGAAGGATTTTTTTTGTTAAAAAAATATAGATAGAGCAACCTTTTTAAAAATCATAGTCTTATCTATATAATAATTAAATAAACACCATGAAATTATTCAAAAAAATTAGCATTTTTGCTTTAGCCGGATTTTTAGGTTTTTCAACTTTTAGTTGTTTAAATAATGATGATGAAAATTCATTGACAACTTATGGTTTTTTACCTACAAAAAGTGTTTATGTTAATCAGGATTCTATCCAACCGATTAATAAAACAACAAATATTAAAGTAAGTTATAATAAAACAAATTCTTGTCAAGAGTTTACTCAATTTAGTTTAATAAAACAAGTCAATGATTCTGTTCAATTAGTAGGCGTTCTTGTTTCGCAAAAAAACTCACAAAATTGTTTAACAGCAAATGTGGTTGATACTAAAACATTAAAATTTACACCGAAAGTAGCAAGAAAATATACACTAAAATTCTGGACGGGAAAAGATTCTAATAATAATGATTTATACAATGATTCAATTGTATTAGATATAAAAAATAAATAAATTTTAATTTGAATAAAGACTCTCTTGAAAATTTAATTAAAGAATGTCGAAAACAAAATAGAAAAGCTCAAGAGGAAATTTACCTTCAATATTCTTCTATTTTGTTTTCGACTTGTCTTCGTTATGCCGATAGTTATGAAGAAGCGCAAGACAATTTTCAGGAAGGTTTTGTTCTTATTTTTAATAAAATTGATCAATTTCAATTCAAAGGTTCATTTGAAGGTTGGATGATAAGAATAATGATTAATCTTTCTTTAGGTAAAATGAAGAAGAAAAATCGCATCAGTTTTGATGATTATGAAAATTACTTATCTATTGATGAATCCGATGATGATGATGAGATGGAACAGAATTACAGTTATGACCAGCTGTTAGATGTTATACAATCTCTTTCCCCACAATATAGGCAGGTTTTTAATCTTTTTGTTTTTGAAGAATATTCCCATCAAGAAATAGCTGAATTATTGAATATTTCTGTAGGAACTTCAAAATCAAACTTATCTAAAGCACGAAAAATATTGAAATCTAAACTTTTAAAATTAGTCTTCGAAAATGAACAAATTTGATCAACATATAAAATCTAAACTTTCTCAGCCTCATGTACCACCATTAGATGCTTGGAAAAATATTGAGAAAGAATTAAATGAAAAAAAGAAAAAAAATAGAATAATTCCACTATTATATTTCATTGGTTCTTCTGCTGCATGTTTAGTAGTTGGAGTATCAGTTTTTTATTTCAACCATTCAGATTCTACTCAAAAAGAATTAATTAATCATTCAGATAAAATTGTAAAAAAAGAAATTAGAAAAACTAAAATCAATTCAATTCAACAATCAAATTTGGAGTTTGAAGTTTCGTCGCTAACTTCTCATCAATTAAATGGATTAGTAAAAAATAAAAAAATATTCAAGTCAAATAACATTATTACTAATCAAACTCAAGATAATTTGATGAATGAAATTTCTTATTATTCTGATGAATCTAGTCATGAAATTTCTTCAACACAAAAATATGATTTGGCTTTTAGTGATAAAATAAATTCAAATAATAAATCGCATAATTCTTTTGAAAATAAAACATTAACTGAAAATTTAAAACAGAATGATTTAATAAAACAAGAAAAATCATTAGAGCTTGTTTTGAAAGAAGAAGAGAAAAAACAAAATGAAAATATAGCAATAAAATCTTCACCTATTTTAGCTGTATCTTCTTATGTTAATCCAATGAAAATGTTAGGAAATAAATCAATTTTATCCGATGAGTTCAATGATTTATCAGTTAAAAATAATACTACATTAGCTTATGGAGCTAAAGTTTCTATACGATTAAATGATAGAATAAATATTCGTTCTGGTATATCTAAAATTGATTTAGAGCAATCTACAAATAATGTAAATTATAGTGGAAATGGAGTAGAGGTTCTATTAGCAAGCTCCTCTAGTCAAAATTCAAATACTCATAATAATATTAATTATAATGATAACATACGTATTATATCAACAAATTATGAATTGAATGGTTTAACATCTTCTCTTAGTTCTAATACTAATTCTAGCCAATTAGAACAAAAAATTAGTTATTTAGAAATTCCTTTGGAATTAGAATACAAATTAGGGATGTTTAAAAAAATTAATTTATCTGGGACTTTGGGAGGAAGTTATTATGTAGTAACCAAAAATACTATTTCTTTGACTAATACTATGAGTCGTGATTATAAGATAGGAACAGCAGCAAATTTAAATAATTCTAGTTATAGTGCCAATGCTGGTCTTAAACTGCAATATTTATTATCAGAAAAAGCAAGTATAGATTTAGAACCTAATTATCGTTATATGATGAATACTTTACAAAATGTAGATCATAAGAATCCTTCTTTAGTTGGGGTTAATTTAGGATTTTCATTTAAATTTTAAAGAATTGACTTTTATTCATTTATAATTATTTAAAACCTAATCATTTCATCATAAAATTTTATATTTTATGAATGAAAAAATATCTATTTTTTGTATTAAGTATTTGCTTATCAATCGGAATATATATTTCCGATTCAATAAATTTTTATACGAACTTAAGAGTAGTATTTTTCTCAATACTAACTTTATTACTTTTTATTGTTTTTAATCCATGGAAAAAATATTCAATAATTCCATTTTTGATAACTTCAGTTCTTTTAGGATTTTATATCCATCAAACAAATAAAAATCAAACCAATCAATCCATAGAAAATAAAGATAATTTACATTTTTTAAAGATAATTTATCAAAGAAATATTACTGAAAAGTCAGTTAATTATGTCGCAAAAGATTTGAAAACGAATGAATTTATTTCATTGAATATTCGTGATAAAAAATATGTTTTGCATCCTTATGATGAGATTATTGTTTATGGAAAAGTAAATGAAGTTCAACAACCTTTAAACCCTAATCAATTTAATTATAAGGAATTTTTAGCGAGAAAAAATATTCATTATCAATTATTCATCAATGATGTTATTTCAGTTCATAAAGAAGGTAATGGATTCCGAAATTGGGCTTCAAAATCAAAATTACATTTAAGAGAAAAATTAAAAAAAGTTGGATATTCTTTAGAAAGTAGAGCTTTAATATCGTCGATGTTACTTGGAGATAGAACAGAATTAACACCAGAGCTAAATCAAAGTTATATTGCAACAGGAGTTGTACATATTTTATCTATATCAGGATTGCATGTTATGATGATTTACATGATATTGAATTTTGTTTTACAGCCTTTACTACGATTGAAAAACGGAAGGAAAATTAGAATAGTATTGAGCTTATGCTGTATATGGTTATTTTCTTTTTATGTAGAATTAGAACCTCCTGTTTTTCGCTCTGCTCTTATGATTTCAATTTACTATATCAGTGAATTATTGAACAGACCAAAAAATATTTACCATACACTATCTTTATCAGCATTTATTATACTTGTTTTTCAACCCAATTATCTTTTTGATGTAGGATTTCAGTTAAGTTTTTCAGCTGTATTTTTTATTGTTTGGTTGAATCCGATTTTTGATAAAATGTGGAAAGTAAAAAATAAATGGCTGAAGGATGTAAAAGGAACAATTGATACAAGTTTATCTGCTCAAATAGGAACATTACCAATTGCAGTATATTATTTTAATCAATTTTCTGGGTTATTTTTATTTGGTAATTTAATTTTGATTCCTGCTTCATTTTTAATGATTTGTGGAGGAATTTTAAGTATTATTTTTTTATCATTTAATGTAAATATTCCATTATACACATGGATTTTTAATCAATTTATTCATTGGTCAAATAGTTATATTTATTGGTTAGCGAGTTTTAAGTTTGTTGCAGAAGATATTTATATAAGTGTTTTTACAGCTGTAATGTTGGTTATTATTTTATATTTTTTAAATCCTCTTTTCATAAAAAAATCAAAGGTTGCTTTATTGATTATTGTTGTTTGTACATGTTTTATAGAGATTGATCGTTTTTCGCAAGTTTATCAATTAAATCATTCGAATGAATTAATTGTTTTCAATCAATATAAAAATAGTATTCTTAGTATAAGAAATGGAAGAAATTTAGCTGTTTTTAGTGCTTTTCCTCTCGATGAAAAAACATATAATTATACTATTAAACCTTATAAAGTAAAAAACAGAATAAAAGATATTCAGCTATATGCTTATCAAGATGAATTTAAACATCCTAATTTTATTAAACATAAAAATTATATTGAAACAAAATCTTTTGACTTTATGTTTGATGAAGAAGATAATCATCATCAACCTTATTATCAATTAATTCATCAATCAAAAATTAATTCAATCAATAATAATCAATTGAAATTTATCATTGTTGATGCAAGTAATTATCCATCTACAATTTCTCAATTAGAAGAAAATTTTTCAGATAAAAATCTCTGGAAAACATCTGAAAAAGGTTATTTCTCTATTCGATTTTAAATAAAAAAAGGGTAATTACATTTGTAATTACCCTTATACTATTATGATATTTTAAATTAAATCTTAATATCGTTTATAAAGTCATTAGCATTTCTATAACCAGAAACAACTTTGTTAATTTCTCCTTTTGCATTAGTAATTACTGTTGCAGGATAACCAAGTTGTCCGTTTGTAAAAGCATACGCAAAATAATTTGCTTTTGCAGGTGCAATGTAAGTATAATTAATTCCTAAAAAATTAACCATAGATTTTGTTTCAGCATCAAATTTTACTGGAATATAATTCTTATTAATATATTCAGAAACTTTGGCATCTGTAAAAGTTTCTTTATCTAATCGTTTGCAGAAACCACACCAAGTAGCATAAAAATTAATTAGAATAGGTTTTTCAGGGTGCGCTTTTACTTCCTTATTTGCTTCTTCTAATGTTAACCATTTTACGTCTTGTCCAAAAAGGAAAGATGAAAAAACGAATGCTAAAATTGCTATGCTTAATTTCATAATGCTTATAAATTTTATTTTACTCCGTGCATTAATTTCTTCATTAAAGGATTTAATGCAATAACTATTAATCCAGCTACAATTGGTACAATTGTAAAAATTAAGAAGAAAGTTGATAAAGAGTATTCTTTTGTGATAACTTCTATTTGACCACCTAAAATGGCAGCTAATTTATTTCCTATTGCTATTGCAAGATACCACATTCCGAACATAAATGCAATCATACGAGCTGGAACTAATTTAGATACATAAGAAAGTCCAACAGGAGATAAGCATAATTCTCCTAATGTATGGAATAAGTAAGCTAATACTAACCAAATAATAGAAACACGAACACCTTCTGCTACACCATAAGAACCAAAAGCAAGGAATCCAAATCCTATTGCCATAATAATTAATCCTAAACCATATTTAACTGAAGCTGAAGGATTGTATTTAGAATCCCAAACACGAGAAACTAATGATGCTAATGCAATAATGAAAAAAGAATTTAGTGTAGAGAACCAAGAAACTGTGATTTCTACTTGACTATCTTTTATTTCTGCTATTTTAGCTGGAACTATTTCAGATGGGATATTTTGTTTTTTATATTCTTCATCTAATTTTGCTAAATCATTCTTATCAACCATTAAGAATTTATCTCCTTCTTGGTGTATATTGATTTGTTCTCCTTTAGCTAATGTATTTTGTGAAGCAATATTAATTGTTTCAGTAATAATTTTATCTGTTGGCTTAGCAACATAAGAAGCTGTGACAGGAGTCGTAATAAATGTTGGTTTTCCTTCTTCATTTAAAACAGGTTTTCCAGTATCATCTAATTTTTCTGTTTGTATCGCATTATAAGAAACGTCATAAGAATGAGAAGACCAGTTAAAATTTAACATCCATATTGCAGCAGCCCAAATTCCTAAAAATGTTACAGCCAAGGTTATATTAGACCAAAAAGCTTTTTTAATTGTTTGTTTAGCTAATAAGAATAGAACATAAGATATAAACAATAATGGTACAACTGTTAATAAAGTGTTAAAAACATTGAATGCTAATGCTGCTCCACCAACTAAATTACGTTCAGTATTATCCCTTGCAAAAATAACTAATGATGTTGCTCCTTGTTCAAAAGACATCCAAAAGAAAATAACGAAAAATGCAAAAATAATTACTGCAATCATACGATCACGAACAATTTTTGTGTAGTTAGCTAAACGTCGAATGACAACAAATAAGAATAAGAATAGTGCTATAAGAATAACAATGTTTTGCCCTGAAAGACCTCCTATTTCAAAATCGAATAAGTTGATTCCTCCAATTGCATTTAGTGGGTCATTAAATGCATATCCTAAACCTAATAGAGTCATAATTACAATTAAGACTTGGTCTAGTAATGTAAATGGATTAGGTTTTTCTCCAGGCTCATATTTAGGAGTATCGTCGTCAGCAGTTATTTGATTTCCAGTTTTTGAAGGGATTTCTCCAACAGTACCAAATAAAGGTTTTGCTAACCAAAATTGTAATGTTCCTAATAACATGAAAATTCCAGCTAAACCAAATCCCCAGTGCCATCCTACTTTTTCTGCTAAAAATCCACATAACATCATTCCGAAAAATGCACCAGCATTAACCCCCATGTAAAAAATAGTATAAGCGCCATCTTTTTTCTCTGGAAAATCTTTATACATCTCAGATAGAATAGATGTCATATTAGGTTTAAAGAAACCTGTTCCAATAACTAAACAAGCTAGTCCTAAGTATAAGAAAAATGGAGTGTCAAAAGCCATAAATGCATGACCAAAAGTCATAATAATAGCTCCAACCACAACAGCCCATCTATATCCAATATATTTATCAGCTATAATACCTCCAAATATAGGAGTAATGTATAATAGCATTGCGTATGTTCCGTATAATGCAGTTGCTTTTTCTATAGACCAATCCCAACCAGGATTAAGACCAATGACAGCAGCTGTTAAAAACTGAATTAATAATACACGCATCCCATAAAAAGAGAAACGCTCCCACATTTCAGTAAAGAAAAGTACAAATAGTCCAGAGGGATGTCCTAATACTTTTGAATCAAAGAAATTTTCTGATTTTGAACTCATTATTTTTTTGTTATTGTGTTGTAATTTTAAGATGTTATTTTACATCTTGCATTAATTTTCTAATTAATGGTGAGATAGCTATGATAATAACACCTGCAATTAAAGAATAGATAGCTAACTGTTGATAACCGTCTGTATATGCTAACATTTTATCCATTAAAGATGCATTTTCGTTTGGTGTAGACATTCCAGCTCCTAAAATTCCAGCTAAATATTGTCCATAAGCAGAAGCTAAGAACCAAAGTCCCATCATCATCCCACTTAAATGTTTTGGAGATAATTTTGTTACCATTGACAATCCAATTGGAGAAAGACAAAGTTCTGAAATTGTTACTACGAAATAAGCTAATGCAAATATTTCTAAAGATGATAATCCTTTTTCATCTGCAAAAAAGCGTAATGTATAGAAGATGTAATAAGCTAAAGCTAGTACTAAGAATGATAAACCAAATTTAATAACTGTATTAGGTTCTATATTCTTTTTTGCCATCCATAACCAAACTAATCCTAATAAAGGAGAAAATATAATGACATATAATGAATTGGCACTATTGTTTACAATGTTTGGATCTAATGGAATACTAAATAAAGTTGAATGTAAATTTTTATTAGCAAATAACGCTAAAGATCCTCCTGCTTGCTCAAAAATTGCAAAGAATAAGATTGAGAAGAAAATCATGATAAATGCAGCAATAAATTTGCTTTTATCTTTTGAATGAGGAATTTTATAAAGTTGGAATAAGTAATAAATAATTGCTAAAGGACCAACTGTAAACATGAACATATCTGTATATGCAGTATTATGAATCATGATAAAAATTAATGGAATACATACTAATGCTCCAATATAAACTGCGATTTCTCTTGTTAATCTCTTTTTAGGTTCCAATTTAGCAATTGGAGAATCTCCGATAGGACCTAATTTATTTTTGATAAACAAGAATAAAACAACTCCAATAATCATTACGATTCCAGCAGCTAAGAAGGCTAAATTCCAACTTACTTGTTTTCCTAAATAAACACAAACAATACCTCCTAGAAATGCTCCAATATTTATTCCTGAATAAAATAAACCAAAACCAGCATCACGTCGTGGATCACCAGGTTTATATAATTCACCAACCATCGAAGAAATATTTGGTTTAAAGAAACCTGTTCCAATAATACTTAGTGTAATTCCATAATAAAAGAAATGGTGTGGATCGGTTGCAATTAATAAATTTCCTGCAATCATTACTAATCCACCAAAAACTAAAGATTTTTTAAATCCTAAAATTTTGTCAGCGAAAATACCACCAACAAAAGTAAAGGCGTATACAAAAGCTTGGATTGCTCCGTATTTCAAATTAGACTCTGAGTCTGTTAAACCCAACATATCCACCATAAAAATGGCAAGAACTCCTCTCATTCCGTAAAAGCAAAAACGCTCCCACATTTCTACCATGAACAAATACCAAAGTTGTGCAGGATATTTTCCTTCAAAATTTTGAATCTGTTCTAACGTTAATTTTTGACTCATAATTTACTTAACTAAATGCTATGTTATCTTTAAGATTTTATTAGCAATCAACGAAAATAAAAAAAACCTCTGACAATGAAAGGTTTTTTTTTAGATAATCAGCGTTTTTTATTAATTTTTAGGCTAGAACCTATTTATTATTGGCATAATATAATAAATTTAATCAAATTATTTTTATGTTTAGTTTTATAAACCATGTTAAAAATTTATAGTAATAAAGCAATTACTTTTATCGTTCTTATTACATTAAATAATAAAGTTGTTTGAACTTTTTTTGAATAATATTTCTACTAATCGTTTTTAGTAGTTTATTTATTATTCGTTTTTAATTTGCAATAGTGATTGAAGCGACATCCTTTTTTGATTGGTCATTGCATTTAGATTTCGTTATTCAGTAAAGTCTAAATGACCAATCAAAAAAGATATAGCGGGAAAGCACGGTGCGAAGCAATTGCCCAAGAAAAAAACAAGTATAATTTACCAAAGGTTAATCAACTTTACTATCTGTTAATATATAATTCAGCTTAAAATAGAAATTTTTATGTTAAAATCTAGAACGATATTATTCCTTGTTCTTTTTTATTTTGTTCTTATAAATACGATTCCTTTTCTTCTTCCTTATGGAGGAATTGGAGGAGATTTTTCTCAGTATATAAAAATTGCTAAAGATTTACCACAGCTTACTGATAATCTATTTCCTATTGGGTTTCCAATTTTTCTTAGAATTTTTGAAACATTCACGGCAGAATATTTTTACAGTTCTCTTCTTTTAAAAAGTGTTTGTTTTATTTTTATTATACTTTTTTCTTACAAAAAAAACTTCTATTTTATAGAAACAGTTTTTGTGATGATGATAAAGTCTTCTATATGGATTTTTATTCATCAAGGTTCAGAGTATATAACTTTACCTTTTTTGTATTTATACATTTATGTTTTGCATCAGTATTTCAACGGGACTTTAAAACCGAATAAATTTCTGATATATAGTACTATTTTAGGTTTTGTTTTATGTACCATTCGCTATGCGAACATTTTTATATTTATAAGTATATTACCTTTTATAATTTGTTTCTGGAAAAGATTTCATGTTTACAGAAAAACATTATTTACATCTGCGGTATTAGTTGGTATTTCTTTTTTTCTTTATTTACTCTATAATTATATTAGTGTAGGTTCATTAGCAGGAGAAAATAATAGAATTAATAATGAATTGGATACATTTTGGTTTGATACATATGTTGATTTTATTGGAGTAATTAATATTTCGAATCCATTTTTTTATTTAAAAACATTCGAATACTCATCAACTGTAAAGCTGATGATTTCTCTTTTATTTATTTCTTTAGACATATTTTTATGGAGATGTTGTTGGAAAATAACTAAAAATAATAAAAATACATTGGTTACATTTTTATTATTTATTGCCATAGCAAATGCTCTACTTACTTTTTTTGCTGCTATATTGCAAGGAATAGAACCACTTGGAATAAGATTATTATTTAGTTCATCTTATTTATTTTGGTTTGCGATACTTATTCTAATTCGAGAGAATAAATTTTTATCGGATAAACTTTTAATAATATTTTGTCTGTTTAGTTTAGTTTTTAATGCAATAATTATTGTAAAAAATCCGATTAATTTTATTGCTTATAAAAATAATGTTGAAGAGTTTATTGTATACAAAAAAATAAAACCTCTTTACTATTTTGATGATGATAAAAAAGTTGAAGAAACAACCTATAAAATACCATTTACACCAAAAACATTTCAATATATACATGAAAACAGACAACCAGATTTTATATACCAAGCTATTTTGAATAGCATTAATCCTTCGATTATTTATTTAAGGGATAATCCGAAAAATATCAATCCTCAAAATATTATATATAGTTCTCAACTCAACGAATTTATAGCGCATAAAAAATCCCATTAATTAAGAATAATGGGATTTTTTTATGATTTATATAGATTGAATTGTAAAACCTAATGCTTTCCAATCTTCCCAGAAAGTTGGGTACGATTTTTCAACAACCATTTCATTGTTTATTCTAATAGGATAAATTTGTGCTAATGGAGCCATACACATTGCCATACGATGATCGTTGTAGGTTTCTAATGTAGGAATTTCCTTGTATTCGTTATATCCATCAATAGACAAAGAATCATCTGTAATTGTAATCATTGCACCAAATTTCTCTAACTCATTCTTTAGAGCAACTAAACGATCAGTTTCTTTTATTTTCAAAGTTTCCAATCCAGTTAAAATACATTTCACTTTTAGTCCAACACAAGTTGCTGCAATTGTTTGTGCAATATCAGGAGTATTAATAAGATTCAATTCGATTGTATCTTTTAAAACAAAAGCTGCATTATTTTTCAACGTCAAACGCCCGTTATTAAATACAGAACTTACTCCAAAATTATCAGCATAAATATGTTGTAAAGCAGAATCACCTTGCAAAGAATTTTCAAAATACGTAGAAATTTCAATTTCAGAATCTTTAGACAAAGCAATCAAACTATAATAATAAGAAGCAGAACTCCAATCAGACTCAACTTGTAATTCTTGATGGTTAATTGTTGCAGTAAAAGGAACAGAAATTGTATTTCCTTCAAAAATAGCTTTTATCCCAACTTTATTCAATAACTCAATAGTCATTTGTATATAAGGAACAGAAATTATTTTTCCATCTAAATTTATTGTCAAGCCATTTTCCATTTTAGTCCCAATCAAGCACAAAGCTGTAATATATTGCGAACTGATATTTGATGGAATTGTAATGCTATTTTTAGTTAATTTTTTACCTTTAATTGCTAAAGGAGGATAACCTTCATTTTCCAAATAAGAAATTTCTGCTCCCAATTCATTCAATGCATCAACCAAAACTTTAATAGGTCGCTGTTTCATACGTGCAGAACCAGTCAAGGTAACCGTTCTATTTTCTTGCACAGAAAAATAAGCCGTCAAAAATCGCATTGCAGTACCAGCATGGTGTATATCTACTAATTCTGTTGTGTTAGCAAGTGCTTTTTGCATTAACTGAGAATCTTCAGAATTCGAAACATTTTCCAATGTCAATGCATTATCAAACAATTTGTTTAAAAGTAACAAACGATTGCTCTCGCTTTTAGATCCTGTAATGGCTAATTTATTATGTATAGCTGATTGTAAAGCCGAAATTTCAATCATTTTATTTTAATTTTTCATTGTTTTTATGACGATCGTGGTCGCGTTCTGTTTTGTAATCTAATTTTTTGTAAAAAGCAGACTCCAAATCAACACCAGTTTGGTTAGCAAGGCAAAGTGCAACAAAAATTACATCGGCCAATTCTTCACCTAAATCTTTATTTTTATCTGATTCTTTTTCTGATTGTTCACCATAACGACGAGCAATAATACGAGCAACTTCACCAACTTCTTCAGTCAATTGTGCCATATTTGTCAATTCATTAAAGTAACGAACACCATGTTCTTTTATCCAATTGTCAACATCTAATTGTGCTTGTTTAAGGCTCATTTTTCAAGTATTAAAATATAATTAATTGTAAAAGTACAAATAAATGAATTTAATTGATGTTGTATTTCTTTTTAAACTTACTTAGATATTATTTGGGGCGTTCCCTTTGGTCGGGCCATACGCTATATCTTTTTACTTACAATTTTCACGATGTTCAATTTTCAGTAAAAAGGATGCCGCTGCTGTCCCTAACGCAAGTTGTTGTTTAATGATAATATATTGTTGAGAATAAAATAATATAAATAAATCAAAAAAATATTTGTTTTATTAGAAAATCATTGTAATTTAGTATCAAATAATGAAAAGAAATAGTTTAAATACAATTATTATTACGATTACCTTTAGTGAAAACACTTAGGGGGATCTTTTATGTATTTTAAATAAAATCGTATTATGAAAAGCATCTTCTCTTAAAAAGAAGATGCTTTTTTTATGTTTTAAAAAAAAATCTATGAAAATCTTAAAATTTGGAGGAACTTCTGTAGCTTCAGTACAAAGTCTTCAGTCATTAATTGAAATTGTTCAAAAAGAAAAAGCCAAAAATACATCAATTGTATTGGTGACTTCAGCTATTGGAGGTATGACCAATTTATTAATTAAAATGGCTGAAGATGCTGCTCGTGGTAGTTTTAATGAAAACGATTTGGTACAATTTCAAGATAAACATTTTGAAATTATAAAATCATTGGTAGAAATTACAAATCAAAATCCAATCATTACACAATTAAAGTTATTGATGAATGAGTTAGATGATTTGTTGCAAGGAGTTTCTGTTCTAAGAGAACTAAGTTTTCAAACAAAAGATTTAATCATAAGTTACGGAGAACGTTGCAGTACTTTATTACTTACAAAAATATTAAATCAATACGTTGGCGAGGCAGAAGCTGTTAATTCTTCAAAGTACATTATCACTGATAGTCATTTTGGGCAAGCCAATGTAGATGAAAAAGTTTCATTTAAAAATATTAAAGAATTAGTAGAAAGTAAACCAAATAAATTATTGGTTTTTGCTGGTTTTATTGCTGGAAATAAAGAGGGCAGAGTTACAACTTTAGGTCGTGGAGGTTCAGATTATACAGCAGCTTTATTAGCAGCGGCATTAGATGCAGAAGTTATAGAAATTTGGACAGATGTAAATGGTATGATGACTGCCGATCCACGTTTAGTGAAAAAAGCATTTTCTCTGCACAATTTATCGTATACAGAAGCAATGGAATTGTCGTATTTTGGAGCTAAAGTAATTTATCCTCCAACAATGTCGCCTGCTTTCAAGCGTAAAATTCCTATTGTCATCAAGAATACTTTTCAGCCAGATTTTAAAGGAACAAGAATACAATTCGAATCAGAAAAAACACCATATCCAATTAAGGGGATTTCTTCTATCAAGGATGTTTCATTGGTTAATGTAAAAGGAAGTGGATTAGTTGGTAAATTAGGTTTTAGTGGAAGATTATTTTCATTATTAGCCAAACAAAATATTAATATTATTCTTATTACTCAATCATCATCAGAACATAGTATCACTTTAGCTGTAAAACATGATGAGGTAGATAAAGCAAAAGAATTGATTGACGAAGAATTTGCATTAGAAATTCAGGCAAAATTATTAGAACCTGTTGAAGTCGAAAACAATTTAGGAATTATTGCAATTGTAGGAGAAAACATGAAACAAACTATTGGTGTTTCTGGAAAACTATTTTACGCATTAGGACGAAACGGAATTAATGTCAGAGCAATTGCGCAAGGTTCTTCTGAATATAATATTTCTGTTGTGATAAAAGAAGATGATTTATCAAAATCATTAAATGCAGTGCATGATGCATTTTTTAATCATTTAAATAAAACAATTCATGTATTCAATGTCGGTGTTGGGAATATTGGAGCAACTTTCTTAAATCAATTAGAGAAGCAAAAAGAATATTTATCTCAGAATAATGATATCGAAATTAAATTGGTTGGTCTTAGTAATTCTAAGAAAATGATATTTAATGAACATGGGATTGATTTGTTAAATTGGAAAGATGAATTAAATAATTCTGAGTTAGAAGCTAATTTGGATGAGTTTATTTCTATAATGGAACATTTTAATTTACCTAACTGTGTGTTTGTAGATAATACAGCAAGTTCAACTTTACCAAAATACTATAAACAAATTTTTGAAAGTAGTATTTCTGTTGTTACATGTAATAAAATAGCCAATTCATCTTCGTATAAAGAATATGCAGAACTGAAGCAAACAGCTCGTAAATATGGAATAGATTTCCTTTACGAAACAAATGTAGGTGCAGGTTTACCAATTGTAAGTGTATTGAAAGATTTACAAATGAGTGGAGATAGATTATTGAAAATTGAAGCAATTTTATCTGGAACAATCTCTTATATTTTTAATCATTTTAAAGGTGAAGTTACTTTTGCTGAAGTGGTTAAAAATGCGCAAGAATTAGGATATACTGAACCAGATCCAAGAGATGATTTAAGTGGAGTAGATTTCATGAGAAAAATGTTAATACTTGCTCGTGATGCAGGATATCAAATAGAAGCTGAAGATGTAACAATTGATTCTATTTTACCAAAATCTTGTTTAGAAGCTCCTTCTGTTGAAGATTTTTATCAATCTTTAGTTGATGAAAACGAATATTTCGAATCAATAAAGTTAAAAGCTGAAAGTCAGCAAAAAGTAATTCGTTATATCGGAGTTTTAGAGGATGGGAAAATTACAATTTCTTTAGAGTTAGTTGATGCTCAACATCCTTTTTATTCATTGTCAGGAAGTGATAACATCATTTCTTTCACAACAGAAAGATACAAAGAAAGACCTTTAGTCGTAAAAGGTCCTGGTGCAGGAGCCGAAGTTACAGCAGGAGGTGTATTTGCTGATTTAGTTAATTTAAGTTCAATACGATAAAATATAATAATGTTTCAAGTTTTAGATAAAATAGAAGAAAAATTAGATTCAAATAAATTTTTAGAACAAGTTCATGTTTTTGCTCCTGCAACGGTAGCTAATATGATTTGTGGTTATGATATTCTTGGTTTTGCTGTAGATTATCCAGGAGATGAGGTTATCATGAAAAGAACTGAATCTTTGGGAATAGAAATTCTAAAAATTACAGGAGATGAAGGTAAATTACCTTTAGATGTTCAAAAAAATACAGTTTCTCATTCTGTATGGCAATTATTGTGCGATTTAGGTTTAGACAAATCATTTGGTTTATCAATTGAGCTGCATAAAAAAATGCCAATAGGAAGTGGATTAGGTTCTAGTGCAGCAAGTACTGTAGCAGGTATTTTTGCATTAAATGAATTATTAGGAAATCCATTAACTAAACATGAATTACTTCCTTATTGTATGGAAGGAGAAAGACTTGCTTGTGGTTCTGCTCATGCAGATAATGTAGGTCCATCTTTATTCGGAGGTATTACATTGATTCCTTCAAGTGAACCATTAATTATTCGTTCTTTACCTGTTCCAGAAGATTTATATGCTACTTTAATTTATCCAAAAGTAGAAGTTCCAACCAAAGATGCACGTAAACTTATAAAAGATAAAGTTTCTCTGGATAAAGCTGTAAAACAATGGGGAAATATAGCAAGTTTAATTGCTGCTATTTACGAGAAAGATTACACAGAAATTGGTCGATCTATGCAAGATTATATTATAGAACCAAGCCGATCTTTATTAATCCCATTTTTTGATCAGATGAAAGAAATTTCATTAGATAAAGGAGCTTTAACATTTGGTATTTCAGGTTCAGGTCCAACTGTTATGGCTTTGTCTTATGAACAAAATATAGCTAAGGATATAGCATTATCAATAGAAGATTTTTTAAAAGATAAAAATATAGATCACTTATCTTTTGTATCAAAAATAAATAAACAAGGACCATACGTAAAGAAATAGAACATGAAATTATATAGTACAAATAATGCAGATAATATAGTAGGTTTTCAGGAAGCAGTTTTTCAATCATTACCAAAAGATAAAGGTTTATATATGCCGATAGAACTTCCTGTGATGAGTGAAGATTGGTTAAATTCATTCGAAAATTTTTCTTTTCAAGAAATTGCTAAAGATGTTTGTTATGAATTATTGAAAGATGATTTTAGTAAAGAAGATTTAGATAAAATTGTAGATGAGGTGATTAGTTTTCCTGCTCCATTAAATTTTTTAGAAAAAGATTTAGCTGTATTAGAATTATTTCACGGACCATCATTTGCTTTTAAAGATTTTGGTGCTCGTTTTATGAGTAGAGTAATGGCTCATTTTTCGAAAAAGGAAGATCAGTTATTAGATGTTCTTGTTGCAACTTCTGGAGATACAGGAGGTGCAGTTGCTTTAGGATTTCTTGGAGTTGAAGGAACACGTGTTACTATTTTGTATCCAAAAGGTAAAGTTTCTCCTATACAAGAATTACAATTAACAACGAACGGTAAAAATATACGAGCAATAGAAATTGATGGAACTTTTGATGATTGCCAAGCTTTAGTGAAACAAGCTTTTGTAGATGAAGATTTACAAAGTCAACTAAATTTAACTTCAGCAAATTCTATTAATATTGCTAGATTAATTCCTCAATCTTTTTATTATTTTGAAGCTTTTGCTCATGCAAAAAGAGAAGGATTTGATAAGGTTTCTTTCGTTGTACCAAGTGGAAATTTTGGTAACATTACAGCAGGAATTTTAGCATATAAAATGGGATTGAAAGTAAAACATTTTATAGCTGCAACTAATGCAAATGATACAGTTCCTCATTTCTTTGAAACGAATGAATATCAGCCTAAACCATCAGTGCAAACTTTATCGAATGCAATGGATGTTGGTAGCCCTAGTAATTGGGTGAGAGTTATGGAATTTTTTGAAAATGATGTAGATGATTTGAAATCTAAAATTGAATCATTTTCTTATTCTGATAAAGAAACTGTAGAAGCTATAAAACAAATTGATGAAAAATATAATTATATTGCGTGTCCACATACAGCGATTGCTTGGAAGGCTGCAAAAGAATATGAATTAAAGAAAAAGGATGATAAAGAATTAGTTGTCTTTTTATCAACTGCTCATCCATGTAAATTTCCTGAAGTTTTTTCGGAAGAAATTCGTTCTAAAATAAGTAATCCTGATGCTGTAAAAGAATTAGATGAAAATAATTCGCAAAAAGTTGCAATGGAAAATAATTTTGAGGAGTTGAAATTATGGTTATTAGATAACGCTTAGTGCAAAATGGATTGAAGTGGAAATCCTTTTATAATTGTATGCAATGAACAATTATAAAAGATTGCAACGGAAAGCCAGTCCCGAAGGGTTTGCCCAAATAAATTATAAATATATTGAGTTACTTAAAATATCAATAAAAAAAATGCCTCTCTTATGAAAGGCATTTTTTTATTCTATTTTAATTAAAGATTAATCTTCAGTAAATAATTCAGCTTCATCATCTGGATTATCAACAGATGGTTTTCCATCTATAGGTTCACCTTTTATTGCTGCAACAATTTTAGCTTCAATTTCTTCAGCTAATTCAGGATTGTCTTTTAATACTTCTTTTACAGCATCACGACCTTGACCTAGTTTGCTATCATTGTAAGAATACCAAGAACCAGATTTGTTAACAATTCCTTTCTCAACACCCATGTCTAGTACTTCACCAACTTTAGAAATACCTTCACCGTACATGATATCAAATTCTGCTTGGCGGAATGGAGGAGCAACTTTGTTTTTAACAACTTTTACTTTGGCATGATTTCCTATTACTTCATCACCACTTTTTATTTGTGTAGCACGACGAATATCTAAACGAACAGAAGCATAGAATTTTAAGGCATTACCACCAGTTGTTGTTTCTGGGTTACCAAACATAACTCCAATTTTTTCACGTAATTGGTTGATGAAAATTGCTGTACATTTTGTTTTATTGATTGTACCAGTTAATTTTCTTAATGCTTGAGACATTAAACGAGCTTGTAATCCCATTCTAGAATCTCCCATTTCTCCTTCGATTTCAGCTTTTGGAGTTAATGCAGCAACAGAATCGATAACGATAATATCTATTGCACCAGAACGGATTAAATTATCTGCAATCTCTAAAGCTTGTTCACCATTATCTGGTTGAGAAATAATTAAATTTTCTACATCAACACCTAATTTAGCTGCATAAAAACGGTCGAAAGCATGCTCTGCATCAACAAAAGCTGCGATTCCACCAGCTTTTTGTGCTTCTGCAATAGCGTGAAGAGTTAAAGTTGTTTTACCAGAAGATTCAGGTCCGTATATTTCTATTACACGTCCTCTTGGATAACCACCTACACCTAAAGCTAAATCTAAACCTAAAGATCCAGAAGGGATAACTTCAATTTTATCATCAACTGCAGAATCTCCCATGCGCATTACGGTTCCTTTACCGTATGCTTTATCCATTTTATCTAATATTAGCTGTAATGCTTTCTTTTTATTATCTAAATCGCTCATTATATTTTTTTTATTTTTCTAAAATTTGTTTTGCGTGTTCTTTTGTTTTTACTTTTTCAATTACATCTGTAATTGTTCCATTTTCATCAATAATAAATGTTGTTCTATGGATTCCATCAAATTCTTTTCCCATAAATTTTTTAGGTCCCCAAACTCCAAAGGCATTTAATATTGTATGATCCTCATCTGCTAATAAAGGAAATGGTAATTCGTTTTTATCAGCAAACTTTTTTTGCTTTGCAACAGGATCAGCACTGATACCAATTAAATGATAACCTTTTGCTTTTAAAGCATTCTCGTTGTCTCTTAAATCACAAGCTTCTGCTGTACAACCTGGAGTACTTGCTTTTGGATAAAAGAAAACAACTAATTTTTTACCTTTATAATCTTGATAAGAAACTGTATTTTCATTTTGATCAATTCCTTTAAAATCTGGAACTTTATCTCCTATTTTCAACATTTTGAATTATCTTTTAGAACTACTCGTAAAAATAATGATTTAATATTTAATCAAGAATTTTATTCTGTAAATATCTCTTTTTCTTTTACAAAAGTAAATTATAACCACGACAAAACAAGTCGTTGTAAAAGAATGAATATAATTTAATATTTTTACGTCAAAGTTTTAGTAAATCTTATGATGTTAAAGAAAGAGCGCATTCAGTTTGTGATAGACGAATTAGAAAAATTATACCCTGTACCACCAATTCCCCTTGATCATCAAGATGCTTTTACATTATTAATAGCAGTATTATTATCAGCCCAAACAACTGATAAAAAAGTGAATGAAGTAACTCCTGAGTTATTTGCAAAAGCTGCTAATGCGAAAGCAATGTCTTTGTTGGAGGTAGATGAAATAAAATATTATATTAGACAAATTGGTTTATCAAATACAAAAGCTAAAAATATAAAGCGACTAGCAGAAATTCTAGTCGAAAAATATGATGGTGAAGTTCCTGAAGGTTTTGAAGAGCTAGAAGCTTTACCAGGAGTTGGACACAAAACGGCTTCTGTAGTTATGTCCCAATGGTTTGGTTATCCAGCTTTCCCTGTAGATACACATATCCATCGTTTGATGAAATTATGGAAATTAACTAAGGGGAAAAATGTTGAGGAAACAGAAAAAGATGCAAAAAAAATATTTCCAAAAGAATTGTGGAATAAATTACATATTCAGATTATTTTCTACGGTAGAGAATATTCTCCAGCTAGAGCTTGGAGTTTAGAAAAAGATTTTATTACAAGAGAAATGTTTAAATAAAAAAAGAGGCTGTCTC
>DJDD01000063.1:1798-2569 GCA_002430925.1 Flavobacteriales bacterium UBA5933 | reverse complement strand
CCAAGTTTTGGGGGCAGTCCAATTTCAACTCTCTTTTTATTTTTTACAATTTTATTCGTAAATCTTAGTTACAAAATCTTCTGTAGAAATTCGAACTTTCTTCATTGAACTTAACCAATCTCCTTCTGTATCCCTGTAACCTAAAGGTAACATAAGAACACTTCGTAAACCTTGTTCTTTCAAGTTCAATAATTCATCTAATTTATCGTTTTCAAAACCTTCCATTGGTGTACTATCAATATTTAATTCTGCAGCCTGTGCAATCGCTAGACCTAAACCAATGTATGCTTGTTTTGAAGTATGTACAAAATGTTCTTCTTCAGTTTGAGCAAAAAACATTTGTTTTAAACGATCTGTATAAGATGTAAATCTTCCTCTTGGTAATTCACGTTCATCTGTTGTGAAATCATAAATATCATCAATTCTTTTTTCTGTATAAGAATCCCAAGCTACAAAAACCAACAAATGAGAACAATCTGCTACAATTTGTTGATCATAAGAAATTGGTACTATTTGATTTTGAAGCTCTTTATTTTTAATTACCAAAACTCTAAATTGTTGTAAACCTGATGATGTTGGAGTTAATCGTGTTGCCTCTACAATTTTATCTATGTTTTCTTCACTAACTACTTTAGTTGAATCATATTTTTTAGTAGCATAACGCCACGTTAAATTATCTAATAATGCCATATGTTATTTTAATATTTAGCAAAATTAAATCATATTTAGTAAACAATTACTTTTCTTACATTTTTAAAATTATATTTATTT